>NZ_JAQAHF010000014.1:0-118949 GCF_027871645.1 Agrobacterium sp. ST15.13.015 | reverse complement strand
TGCTCCTCTTTCGTGTCCGAGATCGTCGCCAAACGCTCGAATACGAGTAGAATCAACACCGTGCGCCATGTCCACCAAATTTAAACCGGACAGCAGTGGGACAAGCCCGAGGAGGACGTCGAATATGGGGCTAAACGTCAAATCGGCGGGATTTTCCCAAGCGGAATAAAGCCGCTGACCGTGGCGCGGCCACGATCCACAACGAGATCGACGGATGCCCGGTCGCCGCCGCCGGCGAGCGCGCCGAGCAGTTTGCGGGCCGTATCGATGGTGGACTGCAGCTGCGGGAAGACCTGCTTGGCATTGTCCGACCATGCGCCGAGCTTTTCGATTTCCAGCTTGAACTGGCCGGAGAGATAGCCCTCATTGTCGAAGGAGAAGGGGCCGCTGATGCGCATGGTGCGGCCCTCGCCAATATCGGCCACCAGCCGGCGAAGCTCGCCGCTCGCGCCATACAGGCCCGAACTGTCGCTGCCATCCACCATGCCCGCCTTGCCGGCAAGGGTGACATCGGCGATGGCGTTGAGGCGCGGCAGAAGCTGCGGCCAGTCCTTGATGACGGTTGCGGAGTCGGTGAGCGTGATGGCTCCGTCGAGATCGGCGCCGTTCTGGCGCAGATGCATTTCCGTTTTGACCGCATCGAAATCGATGGTCTGGCCGGTGACGGAGGAAACCGCCTGTGCTTTCAGCCCGTCGATGACGAGCGAGCTGCGGTCGATGCCCTTCAGCTTGGTGACGATGCTGGACTGCATGTTCTGCCAGGCGGCCGAAATTGTCAGGCCATGGGCGGAACGGATCTCCGCCGGCGAATCGAGTTCCCAGACGATGTGCCCGGGATTATAAACCTGCGCTGCCGAGCGAAGTTCGCCGAAGGAAGCGGAAACGCCGTTCTCCTTGTCATCCACCGTCACTTTGGAGCAGAAGAGGCCGATGCGGAAGGGATAACCCTTGAAGGCGATATCGCCGCATTCGCCGCTGACGCTGCGGGCCTGCGAGGGGGCAATGACGTTCAGAACCGTCTGCTTCAGCCTGTCGGCGGCGTAAAACCACCCGGCGGTATAAAGTCCGATGACCACGAGGATGGCGATGGCGAGCCAGAGGAATTTTTTGGCGGTGCCGGATTGGCTTGACGCTGCCATATTGATCTCCGATGAACAGACTTCAGACAATTTCGATTTGGCTTGGGATATGGACGATTTTTGGGTCTTTGGCTACGGTTCGTTGATGTGGAACCCCGGCTTCGCCTTTGAAGAGCGGCAGCAGGCGCGGCTGCACGGGTATCGGCGCTCGCTTTGTATCAGTTCCAACTTTTATAGAGGCACCGAAGAAAAGCCCGGTCTCGTTCTCGGCCTGGAGCGTGGCGGCTCCTGCCTTGGCGTCGCTTTCCGCGTGCGCGGGCAGGACCGCGAACCAGTCATGATCTATCTGCGCGAGCGCGAACTGGTGACGAATGTCTATAAGGAGCGGCTGGTTTCCATCGCGCTTTCCGATGGCAGGCGCAGCAGCGCCGTAACCTATGTGGCCGATCCCGCGCACGAGCAATATATCGGCGGTCTCGGCATTGCCGAATCGGCGACCATCGTCGCAGCCGCATCGGGCCGGTCCGGGCCGAATACGGATTATGTCTTCAACACCGTGCAGCATCTGCAGGAGATGGGCATTCGCGATTCCCTGCTGGAGAGCATCGCCAAAAATGTCGGCGCGCTCGCCGCTCAGCCGGCGGCGGTTTCCTTGCCCTGAAGTTCGGCGATCCGCTTCACGGCGGTCGGCGGCAGCGGCAAATGCGGGTTGTTGCGCACGGTTTCCAGCAGCAACTCGTCGCTCGCCTTTTCCGTTACATCGATCAGGCGCTTGAAAAACACGTCGGGGTCCAGCCCCGGCTCGATGGCCGGCAGGATACGCACCTTGAAATGGCCGGGATAGCGCATGGTGGACCGGCGCGGCCAGAACAGGCCGGGATGCATGGCGACGGGAATGACCGGAACCTGCAGATCGCGGTAAAGCCTTGCGATGCCGTAACGGTATTCGGGCTCGGCGCCCGGCGGGCGGCGCGTGCCCTCGGGATAAATGATGAGTTCGCGACCGGCGGCCATTTCCTCTTTTGCCCGCTCCATCACCTTCAGCATCACCTTGCCGCGTGCGGCGCGGTTAACCGGGATCATGCGCTGTTTCATGGCGTACCAGCCGAACAGCGGAATCCACAAAAGCTCGCGCTTCAGAATATAGACCGGATCGGGAAGATTGGGCAGCAGAGCGTAGGTATCCCAGAAGGACTGGTGCTTAGGTGCGAAGATGCAGCCGGTTTCGGGAATGTTTTCCAGCCCTTCGACCTCGAAGGTGGTGCCGACGATGGTCTTCATCAGCCAGTGGTTGGATCGCGCCCAGTTCTTGGGAATTTCATAGGCGATCTTGCGCGGCAGGATGAAATAGATCGGCGTCAGCACGATCATGCGGACAATCAGGTTGAGATAAAACAGCGTATTGAAAAGAAAAGAGCGCAGCTTGAGCATCAACAGCCTTCCCGGAGCGCAGCCGTTCCGAAGCCCTGGACAGGTCTCGATGCCGGATGCCGATGCCAGACGCCTACACGAAAACAAGGGGCCGCAGCAAGCGCGTTCTCGCCGGTCAGGACGAAGCGGTTGTCGTCTTTATCCGGGAATGATCGGCGGCGGCCTTGCGCAGACCGTCACCCTTGCCGAAGCCGGTGAGGTCGCGTCCCGCTGCCGCCACGAACTTCAGATATTCGTAAAGCATGGTTCTCACCACATCCGGCTCCACGAACCAGTTGGTGCGGGCAAGATCGGCGCTGATGACGGGATAGGCGATGAATTGCGTCTGCGGGCTGGCACTGCGCAATTCATGAAGGCTGCGATGCATATGATAATTATTTGTGACGACCACGATGGACGAGTAGTTGTGATCGCGTATCCAGCTCGCCGCCTCATTGGCGTTGCCGATTGTGTCTATCGCCTTGTAGCCCATATCCACGCAGCAAGAAAACATGTCGGATGACCCTTGCGTCATCTTGCGGATCTGCGAGCGGGTGGTGGCCGGGTTGACGCCGGAAATCAGAAGCCGCTTGCCCACGCCGTCTCTCAGCAGGCCGACCGCCTGTTCGATGCGCTGATAACCGCCGGTAAGCACGATGATGGCATCGCCTCTTGCCCCCTCCGGCGGACGCATGGAGGCGACGGAATCGGCAAACCACAGGAAACCGCCGGAAAATGCGCCGAGCACAATGACGCAAAGCAGGATGATGGCGCGAATAAAACGGCGCAGAGGACCGCGCCGCGACAACAGGCCCTTTCTGGCCGGTCGCGCTGTCGCCTGATCCTGGTCCATCCGACTCACAAACATTCCTCCTGAATACTCGCCGATTAAGGCAAGGAACAGGCATTTTTGTCCACCGTCTGCAGGTTACATCCGGCTTGTGACGCTTTCAGTCTCACCGCAGGATTCCGGGGTGTTCTCACGATGCAAGACCGTCACTTTTCGATGGATCGGAGCGGACGCGGTCGATATCGTCGATGGTGCGGATGACGGTCACGCGGGCCGTAATGGTGGTCAAAAGCGCGATGATGATCATCGTCATGGCAATGCCGAAATAGCCGCCGAGACCGACCGAAAACGAGCCGAAAAGCGCGCTCGCCTGATCGCTCTGCGGCGTGGCGACCGTGCTCGATTGCCAGAAACCGGCGACAAGGAAAACCGCCGCGGCCAGTGCGCTGCCCGCCGCCGCCCCCTTGAGACTGATCTTCAGGAAATGTTTCTGGAATTCGCGCGCTACAAAACTGCTTTCCGCGCCAACGAAGTGCAGCACCTCGACGATATGCCGGTTGCCGGAAAGCGCGCCGCGCGTCGCAAACACCACCGTCAGCACCATGGCGGTAAAGACGAGGATAAGAACGCCGACGCCGATCATGACAGTGGTTCTCGCCATGGAGACCAGCCTGTCGACCCAGGTGCGGTGGTCGTCCAGAAACGCCTGCGGAATCTCCGCCTTCAGCATATCGCGCATCGCCTGGAAATCGGGCGGATTGTTTTCGTCGATGGTGATGACGACGAGACGCGGCACCGGCAATTCGGAAAGATCGAGACCGCTGCCGAGCCACGGTTCCAAAAGGCGCGATGTCGCCGCATCGTCGAGGATGGTGCCATCCCGCGTGCCGACGAAGGTGAGCGCCAGATTGCGCGCCTTATTCAGCGCCGCATCCATGTCCAGCCCGTCTTCAGGCTTGATCTGAATGGTGATCTCGCGGGAAATCTGGCTCTGCCAGGTGGCGGCGGTGGCGCGCACCATGGAGACGGCGCCCAGCGTCAGGCAGGCGAGAAAGGCCATGATGGCGATCACCACCATCAGCGCATTGCCCTGAATGTTGGAGGGCGGCAGGATGGGCGCCATCGGGCGGATGCGCATGGGCGGGCGCTTCGGCTGCGCCGCTTCCGGCTTCAATTGTTTGCGGTTGATCTCATTCATAGATGTCGAGCCGCCCTTCGGTCAGGATCATTCGGCGCGCATCGATCTGGTCCATCAGGCCGAAATCATGGGTGGCGATGACGACGGCCGTGCCCAGCCGGTTGAGTTCCAGAAACAGGTTGAGAAGGCGCTTGGCCATCGGCGGATCGACGTTGCCGGTCGGCTCGTCGGCAAGCAGTATTTCGGGCTGGTCCATCAAGGCGCGGGCAATGGCGGCGCGCTGCTTTTCCCCGCCGGAAAGAATGGCCGGCAACACATTGATGCGTTCGCCGAGCCCGACCCATTTCAGCAGCTCGATCACATCGTTGCGATAGGCGCTCTCTTCCTTGCCGCGCACACGCAGCGGCAGGGCGACGTTCTCATAGGTCGTCAGATGATCGAGCAGCCGGAAATCCTGAAACACGATACCAACGCGGCGGCGCAGCATCGGCAACTCGCTGCGCGGAATGCGGGATACATCGCGGTTGAACATGCGGATATTGCCGCGTGTCGGCTGCAGCGACATTAAAAGCAGGCGGAGCAGCGTCGTCTTGCCGGCGCCCGACGGGCCGGTCAGAAACTGGAACGAACCCTTGGGGATATCGAAGGTCATGTCCCTCAGGATCTCGGGTCCCATGCCGTAACGCAACCCGACATTTTCGAAATGGATCAACGGACTTCCAGTCTCTTCGTTTCGTGGTGGTTCGCAAGCCGCTGGCGCGTGGGGTTCGGATGTCGGGGTTTAACCCGGATCCGGCAGCCTGTGCGAGACGTTTTTGCGAAGCATTAACCAATTAAATTTAAAACTTGGCAGGATTCGTTGCAATGCCCAGTTTTGCGGGCCGGAAAACCTCACCCAGGGAATTCTATGGCTATGTTCCGTTCATCTCGCCGGCAAGCGGCATTCGATTTCGACCTCCTGATGCCGGAAACGCCGGTGCGCCGCACGGCGCGGGCGGCAAATCCCGACCGCGATGTGGTAGACGCGGAATTTGTCACCATCAAGGAAAACCGTTCGCGGCAACCCGGAAACGACAATCGCGGTGCAGCGCGCCGGCAGGCGGCAAAATCACCCGTCACCATCGGCGTGCTCGGCCTCGCTTTCATCGGCTGGCTGGACCGCAGATTATCCCGTCTTTCGGCTGATGCCTATTCGGCGCTAGTGGCGGGGCTTGCGATTTTCGTCTTCGTCTGTTCGGGCGGTCTTTCGGTGGTCGTGCCTGAAAAGCCGGCTGTTGCCGCTTCGGTGAACCCGCTCGCCATTTCCCATGTCACCGTGACCCCGATGGAGGCGGATGGCATGGATACTCTGCTCATCAACGGCATTGTCGAAAACAATGGCGGCAATCTCGAAGAGGTGCCGGCCCTCCGCGCCGATCTCTTCGCCGCCAAGGGACAACTGGTGGCCAGCATGGTCATCGAACCGCCGGTGAAGGAGATGCAGCCCGGTTTCAGCCACGGTTTTTCGGCAAAGTTGCGCCATCCCGGTGGAAAAACGCCTGAGATCAAGCTTTCCTTCGTCGAGGCGGGTGCGTCCGAACGCTGATTGTGCTAACGCGTGGTCTTCGTATTTTTACTGAAAGGTAAAATCGGCAAGGCGCAGCACAGGAGTAAGAATGCCCGTCGTCCGTGGAAAAAACATCGAGCCGCTTTATACCGCCGAGCAGATCGCCGAGCGCAATCGCGACATGGCCAAGCACATCGCCAGCGGCCCGACCAAGGATTTACTGGTCATTGCCGTGCTCAAGGGATCGTTCATTTTCGCGGCCGATCTTATCCGCGCGCTGCATGACAGCGGCCTTGCCCCTGAAGTCGAGTTCATCACGCTTTCGAGCTACGGCACTGGCACGGTTTCGCAAGGCGTCAGGATCGTCAAGGATATCGACAGCGACGTGAAGGACCGCGATGTCCTCCTGATCGACGATATTCTCGAATCCGGCCGCACGCTGCGTTTCGCCAAGGAACTGCTTTACGAGCGTGGCGCCCGCAACGTCACCATCGCCGTGCTGCTCGACAAGAAGGTCAAGCGCAAGGAGGATCTGGAGGCCGATTATGTCGGTTTCGAATGTCCGGATTATTTCGTCGTGGGTTACGGCATGGATGTCGCTTATGCCTTCCGCGAACTGCCCTTTGTCGGCGTCGTGACCGGCGACGCCTGAGTACTTTGCCGTGCCGGAACGGCACAGGACGGAGACGCCTCATTAACCATTCACCCAGCGAAGGGCTGGGTGTTTACCTCTTGAAAAGAGGAGCCTGCGATGTTGCTCACGGCTGGAAATGATGCCCAGGAGCAATGAGTAATGGCGAAGATTCTGATTACCGAAGACGAGGATGCATTGCGGGCTTTCGTCGCTCGCGCGCTGCGTCTCGACGGTCACGAGACCCATGAGGCGGCGGATGGCGAGCAGGGGCTGGAAAAGCTTCAGGAAACCAGTTTCGATCTTCTTCTCTCGGATATCCGCATGCCGGTCATGGATGGCATCGAGCTGGCGCACCGCGCCGCCGAACGCTTCCCGGCCATGCGCATTTTGCTGATGACGGGTTATGCCGAGCAGCGCGAACGGGCTGACGATCTGGCGACGAAGATTGTGGACGTGGTTTCCAAACCCTTTGCGCTTCCCGATATTCGCAAGGCCGTGGCGCGGGCGCTTGCGGCCTGAGCTACAGGATTGCAGAGATTAAAGGGCGGCCGTCGGGCCGCCTTTTTTGTTGATCAGCCCCCTGGCTCAGCGCAGTTCCTGCCTCCGTCATTCCGGCCTTGAGCCGGAATCCAGCCAGCCCAAGTCCTTGGGCTGAAAGAACTCTTTCCGCCGCGCAGACGCGCGTCTGCTGGATGCCGGATCAAGTCCGGCATGACGGAAACTTCAGCTTCTGAAACAGGATGTAACGAGGCACGCCATTAGTTGTGCGAACCCTCACTGTATATCCAGCAACCGCTCCAGATAACGCCGCTCCACCTCGCCCGGCGGATTGTTGCCGAGCTTCTCACGGATCGCCTCGAGGATTTCGCGGGCGCGCTGCACGTCGATTTCGTCCGGCACCTTCACCTGATCGCCGAAATCCGGGCCGGTGGTGCTGCGCGGACGGCCAAGCGGATCACGGCCGTTCTGGCCGCCCTGGCCCGCCATGCCCTCCTGACCCTGTCCGGGTTGTTGGCCCTGCTGGCGCATGGCCTGCATGATCTGGCCCATCATGTCCTGTGCGCCCTGCCGCAGCGCATTCAGCGCATTGCCCTGTCCTTCGACAGCCTGTTCGCCCTGGCCCTTGCCCAGCGCCTCGCCGGCGCCTTGCATTTCCTGTTGCGCCTTGCCGAAGTTTTCACCCGGTTCCATACCGAGATCGCGCAGCCCCTGCTGCAATTCGCCCAGCTGCTTGCCGAGCGCATCCTGCTGCGCCCGCAGGTTTTTCAGCGCCTCGCGTAGCTGTTCAGCGGTCATCTGGTCGCTCGGCTGTTGTCCGCCCTGCTGACCATTTTGACCCTGTTCGCCTTGCTGACCCTGCTGCGGTTGTTGGCCATTTTCGCCCATCTGCTGGTCGTTTTCGCCTTCGCCGCCCTGTTGCGGGTCGCCGCGCTGCATGCGGTCGCGCAGCGCCTGATCGAGCTTGAAGGTCTCATCCATCAGCTTCTGCTGCTGTTGCAGGATTTCGCCCAGCTTGTCGATCTGCTGGCGCATCTTGCTGCTCTGCTGCTGCCCCTGCTGGCCCTGACGCTGCGGGCGGCCCGCCTGCAGATTGTTCATCATGCGCTGCAGCTGCGATAGCATTTCCTGCGCCGCGTCGCGATTGCCCGAACGGGCGAGGTTTTCGATCTGGTTCATCATGTTTTCCAGATCGCGCTGGCGCAACACGTTCTGCGTCTGCTGGTTCATGTTGGCCTGCGGCGCATTCTGCATGCGCTGGGCAAGCTCGCTCATGAACTGCTGCATGGCCTCGCGCAGTTCCTGCATCAGCTTGGCGATTTCCTCGTCGGAGGCATTGCGCTGAAGCGCTTCGGAAAGCGCATTCTGCGCATCGCGCAGGCGCCTTTCGGCCTGTGAAAGATCGCCATCCTCGATGCCGAGCGCGATCTCCCAGAGGTAATCGGCCGTATCCTTCAGCATTTCCTCATTATAGGCGAGGCGCATGCGGGTCTGCGCCGATTGCAGCAGGAGATAATGGGTGGTGTTGGGAATGGTCTCTTCCGGGCGCAGGCCCACCGCCTCGTTATAGGCGATCGCCTTCGGCATCTGGCGCGTATCGAGCGAGAAGATCTGCCGCTGCTCGGCAATGGAGGCGGCCAGCGGTTCGGAGAAGTTGCGGCCCGGCAGCACCATTTCATGCGCGGGGCTGCGGCCGGTCTGGCCGGCGCCGTCCGTCGCCACCAGCGTGATGCGCACGCGTTTTCCCGCCATCGGATGTTCGGTCAGGTTGCGGCTGGTCAGGCCCTTGATCTCGCGATTGTTCTGCCGCGGCAGATCGAGCTTGAATTCCGGCGGCGGATAAAGCGCGGTCGCACCTTCCGCAACGCCAATCGGCTCGATGATGGCGTGGGCTTCCTTCAGCCCATAATCGTCCTTGGCGGTAAAGCCCACTTCCAGCGCGCCATTGACGGCCCGGCGCGGCATGTTGTCGAAGGCGATGCTGGGCGGCTGGTCGGGGATGACGTTGAACACCCATTGTTCGCCATTCGCGGTAATCATGCCGCTTTCGGTAACATCCATAGCGAAAGTGCGCGGCGCGACCGGCTGATCCGCCGAACGAGCCGGCGTTTGAACGGCGATATCGCCGCTTGCGCTATCGGCACGTGCCGCTTCCGGCGCAAGCTTTTGCAGCGCGCCTGCCATTTCAGGCTCGAAAGTCACTTCCTCGCCGCCATCGCCGCCGGTCATGCGGATCGTCAGCTTGGAGGATTGCGGCACGGAAACCGCATCACGGTTGGTTGCATCGCGTCCGGTCAGGAAAATCGGCGCGCGGCCGGTATAGGATGGCGGCGTGACCCAGGCATCGAGACGGATATCCGGATTGAGCGGACCGACAGCCGGTCGGCTGCGGAAGGCATCGGCAATCGTGCCCGCGCCGTTGGAATAGGAGAAACCGAAGGCGGCGGCCAGAAGAAGGGCGGGGACGGCGCGCAGCGCCAGACGGTCATAACGGGCGATATCGGGTTTCGGCAGGCCGGCATTCAGCGCGGCGATGCGCTCCGCCATGCGGATCTGATGTTCTTTCCACAGCGTTCGGGAAAAAGGCGTGTCGAAGGCCGGTTCGTCCTCCTGCACGCCAACCGGCTGGTGCGCGAGACCGTTGCGGTCTTCAAGCAGGCGGGAGGCATCATTATCCGTCGGCCATTTCAGCCGCAGGATTGGCAAAAGCGTGGCGATGAAACTGAAAACAAGCACGAAAACAACGCCGAGCCGCAGGAAATCCGGCATCTGCCGGTAAAGACCGAACCAGGCAAGCGCCAGAAACACGGCGGCGATGGAGAGCGGCCACAGCGTTTTCGGCGCAATTTTTTCCGAAAGCAGTACGATTTTAGCGAAGAAGCGCTTGGCGGCAACCCGGCGGGCAAGGTCCGGCCGCTGCGCGAACGCGCCGGTCGGGCGCTTTCTGCCTGTCCTGTCCTCTCCGGCTGTGGTCATCAATCCGTTCTCCCGGTTCTGGCCACGTCGAACGCCATTCCCGGAACGGCGAGCTGTTTCATGTCACGGAGCAAGGATAACATTCTTTGTGGCGAAGACGAGGGCACCCAAGCCCTCACCCCCATTTTTTAGGCAGCTTCGCTTGATTGTGATCGACCAACCGGTGATGCAGGCGAGATCAATCGAGCCAGGCGGGCACGGAATCGAGCGCGATCAGCTCTTCATAGGTGCCGCGCGGACGGATGACGTGGAACTTGTCTTCCTTCACCAGCACTTCCGGCACCAGCAGGCGCGAGTTGTAGGTGCCGGCCTGCACCGCGCCGTAAGCACCGGCGGAACTGACGGCGATCAGGTCGCCCGGCTGCGGCGCAGCCATCTCGCGGTCGAGCGCCAGATAGTCGCCGGTCTCGCAAACGGGGCCGACGATATCGGCCTTGATGCGTGGCGTGTTCTCTGCCGGCTGCACCACCGGACGGATGCCGTGATAGGCCTCATAAAGCGTCGGGCGGATGAGGTCGTTCATCGCGCCGTCGACGATTACGAAGGTCTTTTCGCCGCCATCCTTCACATAAATCACCTCCGTCACCAGAATGCCGGCATTGCCGACAATCAGGCGGCCGGGCTCGGTGACGATCTTGCAGTTGAGGCTCTTTAGTTCGTTCTTGACGATATGCGCATAGGCATCCGGCAGCGGCGGCGGATTATTGTCATCGCGATAGGGAATGCCGAGACCGCCGCCAATATCGACGTGGCTGATCGTGTGGCCGTCAGTGCGCAGCGCCTCGACAAGTTCGCGCAGCAGCCGGAAAGCGTCCTCGAAAGGCTGCAATTCGGTGATCTGGCTGCCGATATGCATGTCGATGCCGGTCACTTCGATGCCGGGCAGGGTGGCGGCATGGGCATAGACCGCGCGGGCGCGCTCATAGGAAATGCCGAACTTGTTTTCTTTCTTGCCGGTGGAAATCTTGGCGTGGGTGCGCGCATCCACATCCGGATTGATGCGGAAGGACACATGCGCCCGCTTGCCGACTGTCACGGCGCGCAGGTTGAGGACTTCCAGTTCCGGCTCGGATTCGATGTTGAAACAGTAGATGCCGGCTTCCAGCGCGTAATCCATTTCCGCAACCGTCTTGCCGACGCCGGAAAACATGATGCGGCTTGCCGGAACGCCGGCTGCGAGTGCTCGGCGCAATTCGCCGCCCGAGACGACGTCGATGCCCGCGCCGAGCTTTGCCAGCGTCTTCAAAACCGCCTGGTTGGAATTGGCCTTCATGGCGTAACAGACCATGGCGTCCACATCCGCAAAAGCTCCGGAAAACACCTTGTAATGGCGCTCGAGCGTCGCAGTCGAATAGATGTAGAACGGCGTGCCGACCGCCTTGGCGATCTCGGGCACGGGCACGTTTTCGGCGTGCAGCACGCCGTCGATATAGCCAAAGTGGTTCACAGGCTTTTATCCGTCAGAGAAGCTTGTCGAGAATGAACGGCCGTTCCGCCGTTGCCGGCTTTGTCTCCGTTCCGTCGGCATTGCGCTTGTTGCGCATTTCGACCGGCGTGCTCGGCGGGTCGATGTCGCCCTTACGCCCGCAGGCGCTGAGAACAAGGCTGACGGCGAGCGTCATGCCGATGGGAACGATGAGTTTGCGCGCGGTTTTTGAAAGCATGGGCCTGTCCAAAGGAAATATGTGCCTCTCTGATAACGAAAAACAGGGCGCTTGTGCACCCTGTTTCTTGTGATCGCAGCGTAACGCGATTTTATCAGTTGCGTCCGCGCCACCAGGCGATCTGCTTCTTCACTTCCGAAGGCGCCGTGCCGCCGAAACTGGTACGGCTGGCAACCGATGCCTCGACGGACAGAACGTCGAAAACGCCCTTGGTGATGCCGGGGTGGATGGCCTGCAATTCCTCCAGCGAAAGATCGGCGAGGTCGCAGCCCTTCTTTTCCGCCAGCGCCACGGCATTGCCGGTCACGTGGTGGGCATCGCGGAAGGGCAGGCCCGCTTCGCGCACCAGCCAGTCGGCAAGATCGGTGGCCGTGGAATAACCTGAACCGGCGGCGGCGCGCATGCGGTCCTTGCGCACCTCGAGGTCGCGGATCATGCCCGTCATGGCGGCAATCGCCAGTTCCACGCTTTCGGCGGCATCGAAAACCTGTTCCTTGTCTTCCTGCATGTCCTTGGAATAGGCGAGCGGCAGGCCCTTCATGACCGTCAGGAGGGCGATCAGCGAGCCGTTGATGCGGCCGGTCTTGGCGCGCACCAGCTCGGCGGCGTCAGGGTTCTTCTTCTGCGGCATGATCGAGGAGCCGGTGGAGAAGGCGTCCGACAGGCGGATGAAGCCGAATTGCGGCGTCGACCAGATGACGATTTCTTCGGCGAGGCGCGACAGGTGCGTCGCGCAGATGGAAGCGATAGACAGGAATTCCAGCGCGAAATCGCGGTCGGAGACGGTGTCGATGGAATTGCGGGTCGGCTCGCGGAAACCGAGCGCCTTGGCCGTCATGTGGCGGTCGATGGGATAGCCGGTGCCGGCAAGGGCGGCCGCGCCGATCGGGCTTTCGTCCATATGCTCGATGGCGTGGCGCACGCGGGCGCGGTCACGGCCGAACATTTCCACATAGGCCATGCAATGATGGCCGAAGGTGACGGGCTGGGCGGTTTGCAAATGGGTGAAGCCAGGCATGACGGTATCGGCATTTTCTTCGGCGCGATCTAGGAAGGCGGCGATGAGGGTGGTCAACATACCCTCGGTCTTCTGCAGTTCTTCCTTGACCCACAGGCGGAAATCGAGCGCCACCTGATCGTTGCGCGAGCGTGCGGTGTGCAGGCGGCCGGCGGCGGGGCCGATCAGCGTCGCAAGCCGCGCTTCGATGTTCATGTGAATGTCTTCGAGCTTGCGCGAGAATTCGAATCTGCCGGATTCGATCTCTGACAGGATCGTGTTCAGGCCATCGGTGATCTTGTCTTTATCTTCCGGCGAAATAATGCCTTTAGATGCCAGCATGGCGGCATGCGCCATAGAGCCGCGGATATCCTGGGCGTAAAGCTTCTTGTCGAAGCCGATGGAGGCATTTATCTCTTCCATGATGGCAGACGGCCCGGAAGCGAAACGCCCGCCCCACATCTGGTTGGAGGATTTCTGATCTGTGCCGTCAGCCATGTTCGCAGTGCCCTGGAGTATTCGATGACAGAAAAAAGGCCGTTCAGGCTTCCTTCCGCCAAGTTGGTTGCAATTGCTGCCGTTGCCGGTGTCTTAAGCGGCGCGGGCGCGGTCTGGTTCAGGCATATTGGGTCTGAGAGCCCGGTTCAAGGGGCAGCGGTGACTGACGCCGGTTTATGTGAGGGGGCGGCGAACCGCATCGCCTCGCTGAAGCCGTTTCTGAAGGGGCAGGTGGCGGCCATGTCGGCCACGGACACGCCGCGCGTCATTCCCCTCTCCTTCAAGGGGCCGCAGGCGCAGGACATGACGCTTGCCGATCTCAAGGGTAAGACGGTTCTTCTCAACCTCTGGGCCACATGGTGCGTGCCCTGCCGCGAAGAGATGCCGGCGCTGAACGCGCTTGAAAAGGAAAAGGGCGGTAACGCTTTCGAGGTCGTGGCCGTCAACATCGATACCGGCGCGGATGAAAAACCGAAAGCCTTCATGGATGAATACAAGATCGATGCCCTGAAGCACTACCGTGACAGTTCCATGGGCGTCTTCAACGTTCTGAAAAAGGAAGGCCTAGCCTTCGGCCTGCCGGCAACCCTGCTGCTGGACGAAAACGGCTGCCTGCTTGCGGCCATGAACGGCCCGGCGGCGTGGGACAGCGAGGATGCCAAGGCGCTGGTATCGGCGGTGAAGGCTAAATAATTTTTAAATTCGTGCGGGAGGGTTTTCCCTCCCTCATCCGGCATTCGGTCAGCGCGTCGGAACCGGAGTTTCGCCGCGATAGTCGTAGAAGCCTCGGCCGGATTTGCGGCCGAGCCAGCCGGCCTCGACATATTTGACCAGCAGCGGGCAGGGGCGATACTTGCTGTCGGAAAGGCCGTCATGCAGCACCTGCATGATCGACAAACAGGTGTCGAGACCGATGAAATCGGCAAGCTGCAGCGGTCCCATCGGGTGGTTCGCGCCGAGCCGCATGGCGGTGTCGATGGCTTCCACCGAGCCGACGCCTTCATAAAGCGTATAGATCGCCTCGTTGATCATCGGCAGCAGGATGCGGTTGACGATGAAGGCCGGGAAATCCTCGGCAACGGTGATCGCCTTTTCCAGCGTCCGCACATAGTCCTTGGCCGCATCGAAGGTCTTTTCATTGGTGGCGATGCCGCGCACCAGTTCCACCAGCTTCATGACCGGCACCGGATTCATGAAGTGGATGCCCATGAACTGTTCGGGACGGTCGGTGGCGGATGCAAGCCGGGTGATGGAGAGCGACGAGGTATTGGTGGCGAGCAGCGCCTCGGGCTTCAGGATCGGGCAGACCTGCGCATAAATCTTGCGCTTGATTTCCTCGTTTTCCGTCGCGGCCTCGATGACGAGGTCCATGGCTGCCAGATCGTTGATGTCGGTCGAGCCGCTGATGAGCGCCAGCGCCTGCTTGCGGGCGTCGTCGGAAAGCTTGCCATTGGTGACCTGGCGGGCGAGATTGCCGTTGATCGTGGCAAGACCGGCCTCGATGCCTTCCTTGGAAAGATCGTAGATATGGACCTTGTAGCCGGCAATTGCGGAGACATGCGCAATGCCGCATCCCATTTGACCGGCTCCGATGACACCGATGTTCTTAAAGGGGGCGGTCATAGGCTGGTCTCCTCTCAGGGATTTTGTCTGCGTTATTGCCGGCGATGTTACGCATATCGCCGAAAAAGAGAAGGCAGCGCGTTTAAAAAACGCGCCGCCTCCTATTTATGCTTAAATTACAGCGATTTTTCGAGTTCGGGCAGCGCCTCGAACAGGTCTGCGACGAGGCCGTAGTCGGCCACCTGGAAGATCGGCGCTTCTTCGTCCTTGTTGATGGCGACGATGACCTTCGAATCCTTCATGCCGGCCAGATGCTGGATTGCACCCGAGATGCCGGCGGCGATGTAAAGCTGCGGTGCAACCACCTTGCCGGTCTGGCCGACCTGCCAGTCGTTCGGCGCATAACCGGCATCGACAGCCGCACGGCTGGCGCCAACGGCAGCACCCAGCTTGTCGGCGACGGGAAGGATGACTTCCTTGAACTTCTCCGAAGAGCCGAGCGCGCGGCCACCCGAGATGATGATCTTGGCCGATGTCAGTTCCGGACGGTCGGACGAGGCCAGAGCATCGGAAACGAAGCTGGAAAGGCCGGGGTTTGCGGCCGCGCCGATGGTTTCAACCGCTGCCGAACCGCCTTCGGCCGCTGCTGCAAAGGCGGTTGGACGCACGGTGATGACCTTCTTCGCATCGGTCGCCTGCACCGTCTGGATGGCGTTACCGGCATAGATCGGCCGCTTGAAGGTGTCAGGGCTGACAACTTCGATGATTTCCGAGACCTGCGCAACATCGAGAAGGGCGGCCACGCGCGGCGTCACGTTCTTGGCCGAGGCGGTGGCCGGGGCGATGATGACGTCATAAGAAGGGGCGAGCGAGACGATCAGCGCCGCCAGCGGTTCTGCCAGCGCATTGGCATAGGACGCGTCGTCGGCGAGCAGCACCTTGGATACGCCGGAGAGTTTCGCGGCAGCGTCGGCGGCACCCTTGGCGCCTGAGCCAGCGACCAGCACATGGACGTCGCCGCCGATTTGCGTTGCCGCCGTCAGCGTCTTTGCCGTCAGGTCGGAAAGGGTTGCGTTGTCGTGTTCTGCCAGAAGAAGAATGGCCATAAGAATATCTCCCTTTTCCGAAACCTTAGAGGACGCCGTCGGCTTTGAGCTTTTCGACCAGCTCGGCAACCGAGCCGACCTTGATGCCGGCCTTGCGGCCTGCCGGCTCTTCGGTCTTCAGCACCTTCAGGCGCGGCGAAACATCGACGCCGAAATCGGCCGGCGCCTTTTTGTCGAGCGGCTTCTTCTTCGCCTTCATGATGTTCGGCAGCGATGCATAACGCGGCTCATTGAGACGAAGATCGGTGGTGACGACAGCGGGAAGCTTCAGCTCCACCGTCTGCAAACCGCCATCGACTTCACGGGTGACTGCGACCTTGCCATCTGCGGGCACGACCTTGGAGGCAAAGGTGCCCTGGCCCCAGCCGAGCAATGCGGCCAGCATCTGGCCGGTCTGGTTCGAATCGTCATCGATTGCCTGCTTGCCGACGATGACGAGGCCAGGCTGTTCGGCTTCCGCCACGCCCTTCAGAAGCTTGGCGACGGCGAGCGGCTCAACCGTTTCATCGGTCTCGATCAGGATGGCGCGGTCGGCGCCCATCGCGAGCGCGGTGCGCAGCGTTTCTTCCGCTTTGGCCGGGCCGATGGAGACGACCACAACCTCTTCGGCCTTGCCGGCTTCCTTCAGGCGCAGCGCCTCTTCCACCGAGATTTCGTCGAACGGGTTCATCGACATCTTCACATTGGCAAGCTCAACGCCAGAACCATCGGCTTTCACGCGGATCTTCACGTTGTAATCGACGACTCGTTTAACGGGGACAAGGATTTTCATCGGCGGCTTTCCTCAAACTCCTGTCCGCTTTGGCCAGTTGACCGCGCGGACCTCCAAAAACAGGTTGGCGACATGGATAAGCATTTTTCCCGCAATTACAACGGAGCAATCTTCATTATCACATGCACGTAAGGCATATCTTACGTTGACGTTCACGTAAATACTCTATCTCTTTCACAAGAGCTCATCTGCTCCCGTCATAGCCCCGTTCGATTTGCGACAACCCCGCCGTTTGCGACGGATTCTTGAACTGCGCCGCCCTCGGCGGAACAATGGTGCGGTCAAACAGGGGAACGCCCCGCCTGCGCATGAAAATCACCATGATTGCGCCCGCCATGATGCCACCCACATGCGCGCCCCAGGAAACGTTTTCCTCGAGCCCGAGCGCCAGCATCAGGAACTGCTGGCCGATCCACAGCGCCAGCGGAATGAAGGCGGGCAAAGGAAGCGGAATGCGCATGAGAACCAGCACCCAGACGCGCACCCTGGGATGCAGCAGGAAATAGGCCGCGACGACGCCGGAAACCGCACCCGAAGCGCCGATCAGCGGCCCTTCGGAGGTGGGGGCGACGAAACCGTGAAACAGCGCGCCGGCGATGGCGCAGACGATGTAGAAAATCAGGAAACGGAAATGGCCGAGCGCATCCTCGACATTGTCGCCGAAGACCCAGAGAAACAGCATGTTGCCGGCCAGATGCCAGAAATCGAGATGCAGGAAAGCATAGGTGACGACGGTCAGGTCATCGGGTACGACCTGCAGGGCGGGTTCCAGATAGGCGTAGTCGAACACCACTGCCGGAATGAAACCGAGGCCGAGGGCTGCGGCATTGGCCTGGGTGTCGCTGGCCAGCACCCCGGTAAACAGCCAGACCAGCACATTGACCACGATCAGGCCGATGGTGACATATTGCAGCCGGATATGTTTGAGGGAATTCGTATCGTGCAGCGGTATGAACATCGAACGCCCTTTGGTTGCGTCATTGAAACGCGTTAGCGGTTCTTGCCGGGAACCCACAATATATCGGCCTTGCCGGCATCATTGGCGAAGCGGGCGGCGACGAACAGGAAGTCGGACAGGCGGTTGGCATATTTCAGCGCCGCCGGGCTGACGATCTCATTCTCAGTGGCGGAAAGTTCCACCATCAGTCTTTCCGCGCGCCGGCAGACGGTGCGCGCCATATGCAGGCTGGCCGCCGCAGCGCTGCCGCCCGGCAGCACGAAAGAGGTGAGCGGTTCAAGGGCGGCATTGAGATCGTCGATTTCGTTTTCCAGCCGCGTGACCTGGCTTTCGACGATGCGCAGCGGCTCGTAGGAAAGCGGTTCGCCGCTGTCCGGCGTGGCGAGATCGGCGCCGAGATCGAAAAGATCGTTCTGAATGCGGAAAAGCATGGCATCCAGCTTTTCCATCCCGCCCGTATGAAGTCGTGCGACACCGATGGCCGAATTGGTCTCGTCCACCGTGCCATAGGCCTCGACGCGAAGATCGTGCTTCAGGCGGCGCGGGCCGGAAACCAGAGCCGTGGTGCCCTTGTCGCCGGTACGGGTGTAGATCTTGTTCAGCTTCACCATGTCAGCGGCCACCGCCGGTCAGCCAGAGGGTGAACATGATCAGCACAATCGCTACGGCCTGCAAAAGCAGGCGAAGCTGCATCAGTTTGTTGGAGCGGTTGGCGTCCTGTCCCTTCAGCATGTTGAAGAGGCCGCGTATCAGCACGATGACGACGAGGCCCATGAAGATAAGGGCCAGAACGGTGGTGAAGCCGGACATGCGGTATTACTCCTCCTCAATCGAATCTGCGCAGCAGACGATAGAAAAGTCCGGCAGGCAAGAGCCGTTTCAGCACAAGCCCCTGTTTGGCGGGCACGGTAACGGGATAATGCGGTTTCGGCCTTTTGGCGGTCAGGGCATGTTTCAACACGGCATAAACGGCGTCCGGGCCGAGCTTGTGGCGGTTGACGGGGCCGGAACCATCCATGCGCGCCAGCTGGCGTTTATATTCCGCCGCATGGGCGGAATTTTCGAGATCGATGTGCTCGTTGATATGGGCAAGCGCCGTCGCGGTGAATTTCGAGGTGATCGGCCCCGGTTCGATCAGGCTCACATGAATGCCGCTGCCCTGGAGCTCCATGCGCAGCGTGACGCCCAGTCCCTCGAGGGCGAATTTCGATGCGGTATAGGCGCCGCGATAACGATAGGGAACGAGACCGAGAATGGAGGAGCAATGCACGATGCGCCCCGTACCCCGGGCGCGCATGAAGGGAATGACCCGCCGTGTCAGATCGTGCCAGCCGAAGACATTGGTTTCGAACTGCGCCCGCAGCGCTTCGACAGGCAAATCCTCCACCGCGCCCGGCTGGCCATAGGCGCCGTTGTTGAAAAGCGCATCGATGCGGCCGCCGGTCCGGGCTGCGACGGTGTCCACCAGCGCGGCAATCGTCTCCGGCTTGGTGTAATCCATGATCAGGGTCTCGATGCCCTGGTTTTCAAGCGCCGCCATGTCGGCGATGCGCCGCACGGTGGCGAAAACCCGCCAGCCGTCCCGGTGGAGCGCGCCGGCGCAATGGGCGCCGATGCCCGAGGAACATCCGGTAATGATGATGACGGGTTTTTCAGACATTTGCCGCTCCGGGAAACCGACTGTTGCTCTGGCCCGATTGCCCGGCCCGTTAAAATCCGATCGCGCGAAATCCGTGCCCTTCTGGAACCGAAAGGCCAGCTTGCGCGCTGTACAAAGCGAAGCTGATTTCCCATATTCGGCTCGAAGTTACAAATGAAATGCCGATGAATGGAGGTGACATGGTTGCCGCAGTGCGCCTGGCAGGCAAGGTTGCCTTCGATGCCTATTCCCATTTCGCCGAGGATGACGGCTGGGCGATGGCGAGCCATATGGCGCTGTCGATCCTGCTGGCCCTGTTTCCGTTCCTGATCTTCGGCACGGCTCTCGCCGGTTTTCTGGGGGCGGACCAGTTTTCCGAAACGGCGGTGCATCTGATTTTCGACACCTGGCCAGCGGCGATTGCCGGGCCGCTGGCGGCGCAGGTGCAGCAGGTGCTGACCATTCCGCGCGGCGGGCTGCTGACGATTTCGGTGCTGGCGGCGGCCTATTTTGCGTCCAATGGTGTCGAGGCGTTGCGCATTTCATTGAACCGCGCCTATCGTGTTACCGAAACGCGCTGGTGGTATGTCACCCGCCTGCTCAGCCTGCTTTATGTGCTTATCGCCGTCGTGGTCTTTGCCGGCATCAGCATCGTGCTGGTCGCCGTGCCGGTCGCCACATCTTTTGCCGAGCAGCGGTTTCCGTGGCTGACGGATGTGCTGAACACCATCTCCAGCCTCGGTCTTTATGGCACCATCGTCGTGCTGACGGCGGGGCTGGTGGCGGCGCATCTGTGGCTTCCGGCCGGCAAGCGTCGCATCTGGGATGTCTGGCCGGGCATTCTTCTAACGATGATCTTCTGGGTCATCGGCGCCGCGATCTTCGCCTATTACCTCTCCACCTTCGCCAATTATGCCGCTACCTATGCCGGTCTCGCCTCAGTGATGGTGGTGCTGGTGTTTCTTTATATGGTCGGCGTCATCTTCATGCTGGGGGCTGAGGTGAATGCCGCGCTGATGAAATACAAGGTCCGCCAGATCATCCGCCGCAATATCGGTGGCAACGGCGCGCGCCGCGGGCAGGTACTAGACGAGACCGACAAGCCGGCGGATATCTGAGGGCGCAGCACCTTCCGAACGAAGGGCAGAAAGCCCGGTGCTGCCTTCGCTTTTCGAGAGCTTGCGCCCGTCCGCGCCCAGGATCAGCCGGTGATGGTGATAGGCCGGCTGCGGCAGGTTCAGCAGGTGTTGCAACAGCCGGTGAATGGCGGTGGCGTGATAGAGATCCATGCCGCGCACCACATGGGTGATGCCCTGCAACGCGTCATCCACCACAACGGAAAGATGATAGCTTGAAGGCGCGTCGGAGCGCGACAGCACCACATCGCCCCAAAGCGCTGGCAGGGCCTCGATCTGCCCCGTCTCGCCGTCGCCGCTCTCTTCCCAGAATAGAGGGATGCCGGCGGCGCGGATCGCCTTTTCCATGTCGAGCCGCCAGGCGTGCGGACGGCCGGAGGCGAGCAGCACATCCCGCTCCGCCCTTGGCCTCTCCCGGTCGATGGCCGGGTAAAGCGGCGCGCCATCGGGATCGCGGGGCCAGAGCCCGCCCTCCGCCTCGAAAGTACGAACGATCGCCCTGGTTTCTCCACGGCTTAGAAAAGCAGGGTAAGCAAGTCCTGCCTCGATCAGCCTGTCCAGCGCCACGCGGTACTCTTCGAAATGCTCCGATTGCCGCCGCACCGGTTTCTCCCAGTCGAGACCCAGCCAGCCAAGATCGTCATAGATCGCCTGTTCCAGCTCCGGGGTGCAGCGCGTCTGGTCGATATCCTCGATGCGAAGCAGAAAGCGGCCGCCATTGTCTCGCGCCATATCGTGGTTCAGGAAGGCGGAAAGCGCGTGGCCGAGATGCAGAAGGCCATTGGGGCTTGGCGCAAAACGGTAAACCGGTTTTTGACGGAGAGGCGAAGGCATGGTTTCTTCTGCCATGTTTTAAAGCACCCTACCAGCCGGCTGGCGGCATATGGAATGACGGACATGAAAATCATTACCGGGATGGACGACATCAGCGAAGGGCTGGAGCATCTCGCCCAACTCGATCCGGCTCTCGGCCTCGTCATCGAAAAAGCCGGTCCGCTGGAACTGCGCATTCATGAGCCCGGCTTTGCCGGCCTTGCCCATATCGTCGTCTCGCAGATGGTGTCGCGCGCCAGCGCCAATGCCATATGGGCGCGTATCCTTGCCGGTACCGGCGGCGCGGTCACGGCGGAAAATTATCTGGCCGCACCGGAGGAATTGCGCGCCACTTTCGGCCTTTCGCGCGCCAAGGCGACGACGCTGGAAGGGCTGGCGCGCGCCGTCACGGAAGGGCAGATCGATCTTGACGGCGTGGTGCGCAAGGAGGGACGCGCTGCCCTTTCCGAGCTGGTTGCGCTTCGCGGTATCGGCCCGTGGACGGCAGAGGTCTATCTGATGTTCTGCGGCGGGCATCCGGATATTTTTCCGGTTGGCGATGTCGCGCTGAGATCCGCGGTGGCGCATGCGCTTGCCCTGGAGGTGAGGCCGGAAGCGAAATGGCTGGCGGAGCGGGCGACAATCTGGTCGCCATGGCGCTCCGTGGCCGCGCGGCTTTTCTGGGGCTACTACGCCAACATCATGCGGCGCGCCATGGTACCGCTGCCCTGAGCGGGTTAAAAATCGGCGATACTGTAGGGCAGCGCTCCGCGCGAGAGATGGTCGAAATGCAGCTTGCGTTTCAGCGGCGGCACGGCGCGTTGCACGCAATCCACCCTCTCGCAGACCCGACAGGAAATGCCGATCGGTTTGAAGGAGGCCGCATTGCCGAGATCGAGCGTATCGGCATAAACGAAATTCTGCGCATGGGAAATTTCGCAGCCGAGCGCGATGGCATAACGCGATCTTTCCGTATTGAAGCCGGCGCCGGCCTTTTCGATCTGCGTGGCGATGGAAAGATAGCGAACGCCGTCAGGTGTTTCCGCCAGCTGCCGTACGATCCTGTCAGAGCTTTCGAAGGCCTGGTGGATATTCCACAGCGGACAGGCCGCGCCGAAACGGGCAAATTGCAGCCGCGTGGCGCTGTGGCGTTTGGTGATGTTGCCGGCGCGGTCGATCTTGGCGAAAAAGATCGGCACGCCTTTCATGCCCGGCCGTTGCAAGGTGCTCAGCCGGTGGGCCACCTGCTCAAGGCTCGCGCCGAAACGAACGGCGAGAAGTTCGAGATCGTGGCGTAGCTCCTGCGCCGCCCGGTGAAATTGCCCATAGGGCAGAATGAGCGCTGCGGCGAAATAATTGTGAAGCCCGATGCGACAGATTTCCGCGGCTTCCGAATTGCGGAAACCGGCGCCGGCAAGCACCCTGTCCACCGTTGGACCGGCGTGAAGCTGGGCGATCTGCAATGCAAGCTGAAAACAGCGGGTCGGCGCGGCCATGTAGGAGCTGAGGGCAAGCGTCTTGCCGGCAGGATCGAAGTGCCGGATCAGACCGCCTGCCGCCTCGGTTCGGGTGATATGGATGCCGTAACGACTCTTCAGATGCGCCGCCAGAATGCCATAGGTCTCGCCGCCTTCAATCTCCAGTTCTTCCGCCAGCTCCTCGGCCAGAAGATCGATCTCGGCAACGTAATTGTCGACGAAGTGGAAGAAGTCGCGCACCTCCTCATAGGGGGTTCTTTCCACCTGCGCGGTGCCGCGGCCCAGCCGGTCATCCAGCTGCACCAGCTGCTCGCTGTTCTGGCGATAGGCCTGATGGGCGCGTAGCAGCGCATGGGCAAAACCCGGCGCGTTCTGGGCAATCAGCTTCAACTCTTGAAGCCCCGGCTCGTAATTCAGGAACAGCGGGTCTTTCAGCGCCTCGCGCACGGCGGAAACCAGCCGGTCGCTTTCACCGGTCGCTAGTTCCGCCATATCAAGCTGGAATTTTTCCACCAGCGTCACCAGAACGCTGGCCGAAACCGGGCGCTGGTTGTTTTCGATCTGGTTCAGGTAACTCGCGGAAATGCCGATCCGTTCGGCAAATTGCGCCTGCGTGGCGCGGGCGTTTTCGCGAAGGCCGCGAACCTTGCGGCCGATGAAGAGTTTTTCCGTCGCCATGTTGCAACTTTGCAAAATTAAACATTGCAAATATTTATGGCACGCATACGCGCACGATCAAGGCTTCTTGGCGAATGTTTTCTGGGCTATTGATCGTGGCACAACGCATGGAGGAAACATGCCCGGCATTCTGGAGCAATTGGAAACGCGGCGCGCTGAGGCGCGGCTCGGCGGCGGCGTCAAGCGCATCGAGGCGCAGCATGGCAAAGGCAAGCTGACGGCGCGCGAGCGTATCGACGTGCTCCTGGATGAAGGTTCCTTCGAAGAGTATGACATGTACGTCACCCACCGCGCGGTGGATTTCGGCATGGCGGAGCAGAAGGTGGCGGGTGACGGTGTCGTCACCGGCTGGGGCACCATCAATGGCCGGCAGGTCTATGTGTTTTCGCAGGATTTCACCGTGCTTGGCGGTTCGCTCTCGGAAACCCATGCCCAGAAGATTTGCAAAATCATGGATATGGCGGTGCGCAACGGCGCGCCGGTGATCGGCCTCAACGACAGCGGCGGCGCGCGCATTCAGGAGGGCGTGGCCTCGCTCGGCGGTTATGCCGATGTGTTCAAGCGCAATGTCGTCGCCTCCGGCGTCGTGCCGCAAATCTCTGTCATCATGGGGCCTTGTGCGGGCGGAGCGGTTTATTCGCCGGCCATGACCGATTTTATCTTCATGGTGCGCGATACCTCCTACATGTTCGTGACCGGGCCGGATGTGGTCAAAACCGTGACCAACGAGATCGTTACGGCTGAGGAACTGGGCGGAGCCTCCACCCACACGAAAAAATCCTCCGTCGCCGACGGCGCTTATGAAAACGACATCGAAACGCTGGAACATGTGCGGCTGCTTTTCGATTTCCTGCCGCTCAACAATCGCGAAAAGCCGCCGGTGCGGCCGTTCCACGACGATCCGGCGCGGCTGGAAGCACGTCTTGATACGCTGATCCCTGATAGTTCCAACAAGCCCTATGACATGAAGGAACTGATCCACGCGCTGGCCGATGAGGGCGATTTCTTCGAGTTGCAGGAGGCCTTTGCCCGCAACATCATCACCGGCTTCATCCGTCTCGAAGGCCAGACGGTGGGCGTTGTCGCCAACCAGCCGATGGTGCTGGCCGGCTGCCTCGATATCGACAGTTCGCGCAAGGCGGCGCGTTTCGTGCGCTTCTGCGATGCCTTCAATATTCCGCTGCTGACGCTGGTGGATGTGCCGGGCTTCCTGCCGGGAACGGCGCAGGAATATGGCGGCGTCATCAAGCACGGCGCAAAACTTCTCTTCGCCTATTCGGAGGCGACGGTGCCGATGGTGACGCTGATCACCCGCAAGGCCTATGGCGGCGCTTATGACGTGATGGCCTCCAAACATATTGGTGCGGACGTGAATTACGCCTGGCCGACGGCGGAAATCGCCGTGATGGGCGCGAAGGGTGCGGCGGAAATTCTCTATCGTTCCGAGCTTGCCGATCCGGAAAAGATCGCCGCGCGCACGAAGGAATACGAAGAGCGTTTCGCCAACCCCTTTGTGGCGGCGGAGCGCGGTTTCATCGATGAGGTCATCATGCCGCATTCCTCACGCCGCCGCATCGCCCGCGCGTTTGCGTCGCTGCGTAACAAGAACGTGGAAACCCGCTGGAAGAAACACGACACCATTCCGCTCTGATCTGCTGCAGGGCTGGAAAAATGCTTCGGCCACCTTACTATATGTTTGTTCAGGCGCCCGGATGTCCGGATGTCCTCCCGAAACGCACAAGGACACATTTTCATGGCCGAAAATTCCTCCGCAGATAATTTCCCCGCCGGATATGAGGTGCCCAAGGTCTGGACTTGGGACAAGGGTAATGGCGGCCAGTTCGCCAATATCAACCGGCCTATCGCCGGCCCGACCCATGAAAAGGAACTGCCCGTCGGCAAGCACCCGCTGCAGCTTTATTCGCTGGCGACGCCGAATGGCCAGAAGGTCACCATCATGTTGGAAGAATTGCTGGCCGCCGGCCACAAGGGCGCCGATTATGATGCCTGGCTGATCAAGATCGGTGAAGGCGACCAGTTCGGTTCCGGTTTCGTCGGCGTCAATCCGAATTCCAAAATCCCGGCGCTGATGGATCACTCGACGCCTGAGCCGACGCGCGTTTTCGAAAGCGGCTCGATCCTCGTTTACCTCGCGGAAAAATTCGGCGCCTTCCTGCCGAAAGAGGGCAATGCCCGCACGCAGGCGCTGAACTGGCTGTTCTGGCAGATGGGCTCCGCCCCCTTCCTCGGCGGCGGTTTCGGCCATTTTTATGCCTATGCGCCGGTGAAGATCAAATACGCCATCGACCGCTACGCCATGGAAGTCAAACGCCAGCTCGACGTGCTGGACCGGCATCTGGCCGAGAACCGTTATCTCGCCGGTTCGGAATATACGATCGCCGACATGGCCGTCTGGCCGTGGTATGGCAAGATCGCGCTCGGTCAGGCCTATGGCGATGCCGGTGCGTTCCTTGAGGCGGACGGTTACAAAAACGTCATGCGCTGGACGCTCGAAATCGGCGAACGCCCGGCGGTCAAGCGTGGCGTGATCGTCAACAAGACCTCGGGCGATCCGTCCGAACAACTGCATGAACGCCACGATGCCTCCGACTTCGAGACGAAGACGCAGGACAAGGTCGGCAAGGCGTAAGGAAAGATTAGAGCGCCAAAAGCGCTCTAACTATTTGAATTGGCGCATTTCCGGACGTAAAAGCAAGGCAGCTTTTACTGGAAATGTTCTGGAAGGACAAAAGATGGCGAACCTGCCCGAAATGACCAAACACAAGGGATTTCCCTCCGGCATGCCGAGCACGGGCGTCCAGTTCACCATCCGCCGCGCCAACCCCAAAGGTGTAACGCCTATCAAGATGATACCCCGCCGGGCGCGCAACGACACCAAGGAGCATCGCATCGATGCCGCCTTCCTGCACTCGCTCTGGCACCATTTCGGTGCCGAGCCCTTCGAGCGCGGCAATCTCGACGCCGCCCGCCTCAACCTGCTCTTCGGCCGCGAGGTGGTGCCGGCGGAGAAGAATTTCGATCCGCTTTCCTATCAGGCGATGCTGGTGATTGACGAGCGCGTCGCGCGGCAGAACTTCCCGGAATCCTTCGAGAATTTCTTCGAAATTTGAGGGCAGGCGGCGACATTTTTCCTGAGGGGGGAGGAGCATGATTGTCGACATACTTCATATGGACCTGCAATGGCTGCGACGCTGGCTGGAACAACGTCGTGGTGGCAACGTAGCGAGGGCATCCGGCGGTCGTGCTCCGAAACCAAAGATGACGCCGGAAGCCGCCCGGCTCGATCACCGGCAGATGTTGCGTTTCATGGCGCTCAATGCGGCAGTTGGCGTGCTGATCGGCGTCTGCGTCGGTGCAGCGCTGATCTTTCTCGACATTGGCGGTTTGGGCGCGCGCATCGGCCGTGCGGCAAATCCGGTCGTGCCCGTGCTGCTGGTCGTCATGCCCATTGCATCCCTGTTCGGCGCGGCCGCCACCGCCTCGGCGATCCTGATGATGCCCTATGAAAAGAAATTCCGCGACGACGATGACGATGCGAGGGGAGAATAACCGCATGATCAAGAAAATCCTCATCGCCAATCGCGGCGAGATCGCCTGCCGGGTCATCAGGACAGCGAAGAAGATGGGCATCGCCACTGTCGCGGTCTATTCGGATGCGGATGCCAATGCGCTGCATGTGAGACAAGCGGATGAAGCCGTTCATATCGGCCCGGCCCCCTCGTCGCAGTCCTATATCGTCATCGACAGGATTCTCGAGGCAATCGCGAAGACCGGGGCGGATGCTGTTCATCCCGGCTACGGTTTCCTTTCGGAAAATGCTGCCTTTGCCGAGGCGCTGGAAAAGGCGGGTGTCGTCTTCATCGGTCCGCCTGTTGGCGCCATCAAGGCCATGGGCGACAAGATCACCTCCAAGAAACTGGCCGCGGAAGCGGGTGTTTCCACCGTTCCCGGCCATATGGGGCTGATCGAGGATGCGGATGAGGCGGTGAGGATCGCCTCGCAGATCGGTTATCCCGTCATGATCAAGGCGTCGGCCGGTGGCGGCGGCAAGGGCATGCGCATCGCTTTCAACGATGCCGAGGCGCGCGAGGGTTTCCAGTCTTCGAAAAACGAGGCGAAATCCTCCTTTGGCGATGACCGCATTTTCATCGAGAAATTCGTCACCCAGCCGCGCCACATTGAAATTCAGGTGCTGGGCGACAAGCACGGCAACACACTTTATCTGGGTGAACGCGAATGCTCGATCCAGCGCCGTAACCAGAAAGTCATCGAGGAAGCGCCGTCGCCCTTTCTGGACGAAGCGACCCGCAAAGCCATGGGCGAGCAGGCCGTGGCGCTGGCGAGAGCCGTCGGTTACCATTCGGCCGGCACGGTGGAGTTCATCGTCGATGGCGAGAGGAATTTCTACTTTCTGGAAATGAACACCCGCCTGCAGGTGGAGCATCCGGTGACGGAACTCATCACCGGCATCGATCTGGTCGAACAGATGATCCGTGTGGCATCAGGAGAAAAGCTCTCCTTCGGGCAGGCGGATGTGAGGTTGAACGGCTGGGCCATCGAAAGCCGGCTTTATGCCGAAGATCCCTACCGCAACTTCCTGCCCTCCATCGGCCGGCTGACACGATATCGCCCGCCGCAGGAGGGTGCGCAGGAGAACGGCACCGTCATCCGCAACGATACCGGTGTCTTCGAAGGTGGCGAAATTTCGATGTATTACGATCCGATGATCGCCAAGCTGTGCGCTCTAGGCAAGGATCGCGAAACCGCCATCGACGCCATGGGGCAGGCGCTGGACCGTTTCGAGGTGGAGGGCATCGGCCATAATCTGCCTTTCCTGTCGGCCGTCATGCAGCATGAGCGTTTCCGCGCCGGCCGCCTGACGACGGGCTTTATCGCTGAAGAATTTCCGGAAGGATTTTCCGGCGTGGAACCGGATGAGGCCACGGCGCGCCAGCTCTCCGCCATCGCCGCCATCATCCATCAGCGGCTGCAGAGCCGTGCGGTCGAAATTTCCGGCACCATCGGCAATCATCGCCGCATCGTCGGCCAGGACTGGGTGGTGTCATCAGGCGCATCCCGCCACAGGGTTGCGGTTGAAATCGGCACGGATGGCACGGCGATCCGTTTTGAAGACGGGGCGGCGCTCACCGTCGATACCGGCTGGCTTCCCGGCCAGAGCCTTGGCCTGTTCACGGTAGCGGGTGAGGTTATCGCCGCCAAGGTCGATCTTGCAGGTGCTGCTATCCGCCTGCGCTGGCGCGGCATGGATATTCGTGCCCATGTGCGTAGCCCGCGTGTGGCGGAACTGGCGCTGCTGATGCCGGAAAAGCTGCCGCCGGATACATCTAAACTGCTGCTTTGCCCCATGCCGGGCGTCATCACCGGCATTTCGGTGGGTGAGGGCGATGAGGTGGAGGCCGGGCAGGCGCTGGCGACGGTGGAGGCCATGAAGATGGAAAACATCCTTCGCGCGGAAAAACGCGGCCGCGTTGCCAGAGTGGCGGCAAAACCGGGCGACAGCCTCGCGGTGGATGAAGTCATCCTCGAATTCGAGTGATGCCGCTGCCGTTTTTTCGGGAACGCATGCGGGCCGGAGCTGTTTACGGGGTCGGCCCGGCGGGCGGATCGTTCGATTTTTGTCACGATCACCGGCCACAGTGCTAAAATGAAATGCAGAAGGGGAGAGATGCATGTCGGGTGAAAAAACGGTGCGGGATTGGCTGCAGCTTGCCGAGAAAGAGCTGAAGCGTTCACCGGAAACGCTCGTCTGGCACACACCCGAAGGCATTGAGGTGAAGCCGCTCTATACCGCTGACGATCTTCAGAAGATTTCCCATCTGGACAGCCTGCCGGGCTTTGCGCCTTTCACGCGCGGCCCGCGCGCCACCATGTATGCCGGGCGGCCCTGGACCATCCGCCAATATGCCGGTTTTTCCACGGCCGAAGCCTCGAACGCCTTTTACCGCAAGGCGCTCGCCGCCGGTCAGCAGGGTGTTTCCGTTGCCTTCGATCTTGCCACCCACCGCGGTTATGACAGCGATCATCCGCGTGTGGAGGGCGATGTCGGCAAGGCGGGCGTGGCGATCGACAGCGTCGAGGACATGAAAATCCTGTTCGATGGCATTCCGCTCGAAAAAGTCTCGGTGTCGATGACCATGAATGGCGCGGTCATTCCGGTGCTCGCCAGTTTCATCGTTGCGGGGGAAGAACAGGGTGTGCCCCGCGCCGCCCTTTCCGGCACCATTCAGAACGATATCCTCAAGGAGTTCATGGTCCGCAACACCTATATCTATCCGCCGGAACCTTCGATGCGGATCATTGCCGACATCATCGAATATACGGCGAAGGAGATGCCGAAATTCAATTCCATCTCCATTTCCGGCTATCACATGCAGGAAGCGGGCGCGACGCTTACGCAGGAGCTGGCCTTCACGCTGGCGGATGGCCGCGAATATGTGCGGGCGGCGCTGGCCAAGGGGCTGAACGTCGATGATTTCGCCGGGCGCCTGTCGTTCTTTTTCGCTATCGGCATGAATTTTTTCATGGAGGCTGCCAAGTTACGCGCAGCGCGCCTGCTCTGGTCGCGCATCATGGAGGAGTTCAAGCCGCAGAAGGCGTCGTCGCTGATGCTGCGCACCCATTGCCAGACGTCGGGCGTCTCGCTGCAGGAGCAGGATCCCTATAACAACATCGTCCGCACCGCCTTTGAGGCCATGTCCGCCGTGCTGGGTGGCACGCAGTCGCTGCACACCAATTCCTTCGATGAGGCGATTGCCCTGCCGACGGAGTTTTCCGCCCGCATCGCCCGCAATACCCAGCTCATCCTTCAGCACGAAACCGGCGTCACAAAAGTCGTCGATCCGCTGGCCGGCTCCTATTATGTCGAAAGCCTGACGGATGAACTGGCAGAGAAGGCCTGGGCGCTGATCGAGGAGGTCGAGGCGCTTGGCGGCATGACCAAGGCGGTGGCGGAAGGTCTGCCGAAACGGCTGATCGAAGAGGCGGCAACGCGACGGCAGGCGGCGGTGGACAAGGGCGAGGAGGTTATCGTCGGTGTCAACCGTTACCGTCTAGAAAATGAAGAGGATATCGATGTTCTCGATATCGACAACGCCGCCGTGCGCGCCGCGCAAATCCGCCGCATCGAAGAAACGCGCCGCCGCCGCGATGGCAAGGACGTGACCGCCGCTTTGGCAGCACTTTCCGAGATCGCCCGCAGCGGCAAGGGCAATATTCTCGAGGCCGCGGTTGTCGCCGCCCGCGCCCGCGCGACGGTGGGAGAGATTTCCGATGCGCTGCGTGCGGCCTTCGGCGACCATGCCGCCGTGCCGGAGGTGGTGAGCGATATTTACGGCGAGGCCTATAAGGACGAGCCGGAACTTGCCACGCTCGCCGCCCGGCTTTCCGGTGTGGCTGAGAGGATCGGCACCAAGCCGCGCATCATGGTCGCCAAGCTCGGGCAGGATGGGCATGATCGCGGCGCGAAGGTCATTGCCTCTGCCTTCGGCGATATCGGTTTCGATGTGCTGGCCGGACCCCTGTTCCAGACTCCCGTTGAGGCGGCTGATCTCGCCGTTCAGAGCAGGGTGCATGTGGTCGGCATGTCGTCGCTCGCCGCCGGTCACAAGACGCTGGCGCCGCAGCTGGTCGAGGCGCTGAAACAGAAGGGCGCGGAAGATATCATCGTCGTCGTCGGCGGCGTCATTCCGCGGCAGGATTATCAGTTCCTGCTCGACCACGGTGTCTCGGCGATTTTCGGCCCCGGCACCAATGTCATGGATGCTGCGAACAAGGTGCTCGACCTGCTAGAAGGCATCAGGCGCAACGCGTGAGGGAAAGACGGCCATGTTCGGAAGATTGAATCACGTCGCCATCGCGGTGCCCGATCTTAATGCCGCAATCGCCCGCTACAGGCTGTTGGGCGCAGATGTCTCGGAACCGCAATCGCTACCCGAACACGGCGTGACGGTGGTTTTCATTCAGGCTGACAATACCAAGATCGAGCTTCTTTATCCGCTTGGCGAAAATTCGCCGATTGCCGCTTTTCTCGAGAGAAATCCGGGCGGCGGCACGCATCATCTCTGCTTTGAAGTGCCTGACATTGTCGCGGCGCGCGACGATCTCGTCAAAAAGGGCGTTCGAATTCTGGGTGATGGCGAGCCGAAGATCGGCGCGCATGGCAATCCCGTTCTTTTCCTGCATCCGAAGGATATGGGTGGCGTGCTCTATGAGCTTGAGCAGGTTTCCCAAACATACGGCTGAAACACAGACCCCGTAAGAGGCTGGCATACGGTGAACGGCGCGCAGCTGCCGTTCGCCTTTGCCGGAAGGTGTTTCGTTTGTTTTCTTTTGACATTCGTTTTATTTTCGTTTTTATGGCAATTGTCTTTCAACGATGGGGGTGCGATCCCCCGACGCTGTCGTGGAGGCTCTATGTCCGGCGAGAATATTTTCGATCTTTTTGTCATCGGTGGCGGCATCAACGGCTGCGGCATTGCCCGCGATGCGGTGGGCAGGGGCTATTCCGTCGCGCTTGCGGAAAAGGGCGATTTCGCTTCCGGCACGTCTTCCGCCGCCACCAAGCTTATTCATGGTGGCCTGCGTTATCTCGAGCATTACGAGTTTCGTCTGGTGCGCGAAGCGCTGATGGAGCGGGAAATCCTCTGGGCCATGGCGCCGCATGTCATCTGGCCCATGCGTTTCGTCCTGCCCATCCAGAAAGGCGGCGTGCGCCCGGCCTGGATGGTCCGGCTCGGCCTGTTCCTTTATGACAATCTCGGCGGCCGCAAGCTTTTGCCGGCGACCCGCACGCTCGACCTTCGCAGGGACCCGGCGGGCAAGCCGCTGAAGCCGGCTTTCGCCACGGCTTTCGAATATTCCGACGGCTGGGTGGATGATGCCCGTTTCGTGGTCCTCAACGCGCGCGATGCGGCCAATCGCGGCGCGACGATCATGAACCGCACGCGGGTCGTTTCCGCACGGCGCGAAGGCGAGCTGTGGCTCATCGAGACGCTGGACGAAAAAACCGGACGCGCGGCCACGTACAAGGCGCGTATGCTGGTGAATGCCGCCGGCCCATGGGTGGACAAGGTGCTTTCCGGCGTCTTCGGCCGCAACGACGTGCACAATGTCCGGCTCGTTCAGGGCAGCCATATCATCGTGCGCAGGAAGTTTTCCGATCCGCGCGCCTATTTCTTTCAGAACCCGGATAACCGCATCATCTTCGCCATTCCCTATGAACGGGATTTTACGCTGATCGGCACCACGGACCGCGATTACAAGGGCGATCCGGCCAGCGTTCGCATCTCCGAAGACGAGATTTCCTACCTCTGCAACGCGGCCAGCGACTATTTCAGTGAGCCGGTCCGGCCGGAGGATATCGTCTGGAGCTATTCCGGCGTGCGGCCCCTCTTCGATGACGGTGCATCGAAAGCGCAGGAGGCGACGCGCGATTATGTGCTGAAGGTTGAAGAGACAGAGGGTGAGGCTCCACTCCTCAATATTTTCGGCGGCAAGCTCACTACCTATCGGCGGCTGGCGGAACATGCGCTGGAAAAGATCGGTGCGGCGATTGGTGAAAAGGGCAAGCCGTGGACGGCGGGCTCCCACCTGCCGGGCGGCGATTTCGATGCTCAGAGATATGAGGCGCAGGTGCGGGCGCTCGTCTCCCGTTATCCCTTCCTTGACGGACGCCATGCCGAGCGACTTGTCAGAAACTACGGCACCAAGGCGGCGGAACTGTTGGGCAGCGCCACCGATATCTCCGGCCTCGGCCGGCATTTCGGCGGCACGCTCTATGAATGCGAGGTGCGCTGGCTGGTTGAGCACGAATGGGCCTGCGCGGCCGAGGACATTCTCTGGCGGCGCACGAAACAGGGCCTGCGCCTCAGCAAGGATGAGGCCGCTGATCTCGATGACTTCGTTGCTGTGCTGATTGGTGGCGGGCAAGAGGCCGAGGCCGTGGCGGAGCGGGCCTGAAAATCCGCCGGTTGCCCCGTCAGCTCCCGGAATTCCTCACCGGCTTCTCCGGGCCGTCGGCGCTCAGGATATAATCGTCGGCGGCTGAAAGGGCGTGTTCCATGTGCCCTTCGAACACCAGTTCCGGCTCGTTGGGCGCTAAAGCGATTTTCGGCATGCCGCCGAAACGCACCGCCTGCGATTGCGCCAGACCGTCGCGCAGGCCGCTTTCCAGAAGATCGAAATAGCGGGTGCCGGGGCCGGTGATGAAGACCGGCATATGGCCATGCAGGCTGAAGAGACGTGAAAGGCCGTTGCCGAGCGCAAGTCCGGCGGTTCGGAAGGCGAACCGCGCCATGCGCGCGCCGGTGCGGGCTGAAGCGGCGATCTTGTCCACCTCGGCGATCGGCACGAATTTCGCCGGTTCCGCCTGCGGCGGGGCTTCGAAAGCAGAACGCAGTATGGCGTAAAACCCGGAATAGGCCTCGATGCAGCCTTTGGTGCCGCAACGGCACAGCGCGCCATCGGCCAGATGCAGCATGTGGCCGAAATTGGGAGCGCTGACATCGATTGCGTCGCCCGTCGAGCGGGCGATGCCAAGACCGATGCTGTGGCCGAGCGACAGGGTGACGAGGGCTTCCGGCGCTGAGTTTTCCCGTGCCTGCTCCCGCATCCAGATGGCTTTTGCGGCCAGCAGCGTCTCGTTGTTCAGCGTCACGCGAATGCGCCCATCCCCGGAAACGAGCCGGTGGAAATCAATCCTTTCGTCACCTAGAACCGGCGACCAGACAAGCGTTGCCGTGGCCGCATCCACCAGCCCCTTGCTGCTGATCGACACCTGGAGGATATCGTGACGGTCGATGCGCGAGCGATCGGCAAGTCTTGCGAGGCCAGCGAGGATCGCGCCGCCGAATGTGCCTTTTTCAGCTGTAATCCTCTGTTCGGTGAAGCGGTCCACCAGCTTGCCGGCATAATCGACCAGCGAATATTGCACGCTGTCGGAAGAGATGATGACGATGGCGACATGGCAGAAAGCGCCGCGCGGGCCGAAGAGAATGCGTGGCCGGCCGCGGCCGGCAGTCGCGAGCTGCTCTTTCCGCAGAATGAGACCGGCCCGCTCAAGCTCGGTGGTGATGGCGGAGACGGTTGCGGAGGCAAGCCCGGTGAAGGACGACATGTCGGTATGGGAAAGGCTGCCGTGCAGGCGCAGCGCCGCCATCACCGACAGGCTGTTTTTCTGGCGCACCAGTTCCGTACTTGCAATGGCGGACATGGGCTGGGGCATGCTCCCTGAACGGCCTTTTTCCTGTCGTGCTGATCCACTCTGATGGCGCATGCCAGAGCGAAGATCAAGGCACCCGGATGCTGCCCGCAGCCGTTGTTGACAGCATGGGGAATCTCTGACATTAATTTTCTCGACTGTCGAGAAAATTGTGAAACCACAGAGACCGGCAGCTTTTTCCGGGCGTTTTTCCTGCATGGAGGTGCGGGGCTTCGCCCTTACCGGGAGGACATCATGAATTCTTTTGCCAAGCTTTTGGCGGGTACAGCCGTACTCGTTTCCCTGCATACCGCGGCTATTGCGGCCGATCTCGTCGTCGGCGTTTCCTGGTCGAATTTCCAGGAAGAACGCTGGAAAACGGATGAGGCGGCCATCAAGGCGGCGCTCGACAAGGCCGGCGCGAAATACATCTCCGCCGATGCGCAATCATCCGCCGCGAAGCAGCTGACCGACGTGGAATCGCTGATCTCGCAGGGCGCCAATGCGCTGATCATTCTGGCGCAGGACAGCGACGCGATCGGTCCGGCCGTTGAAAAGGCCGTTGCCGAGGGCATTCCGGTCGTGGGTTACGACCGCCTGATCGAAAACCAGAACGCCTTCTACATCACCTTCGACAACAAGGAAGTCGGCCGTCTGCAGGCTGCCGAAGTCTTCAAGGTGAAGCCGGAAGGCAATTACGTCTTCATCAAGGGCTCCTCTTCCGACCCGAATGCGGACTTCCTGTTCGCCGGTCAGCAGGAAGTGCTGAAGGCGGCCATTGACGGCGGCAAGATCAAGAATGTCGGCGAAGCCTATACCGATGGCTGGAAGCCGGAAAATGCCCAGAAGAACATGGAACAGTTCCTGACCAAGAATAACAACAAGGTCGATGCGGTCGTCGCCTCGAATGACGGCACGGCCGGCGGTGCAATCGCCGCTCTCGCCGCGCAGGGCATGGCAGGTTCGGTTCCCGTTTCCGGTCAGGATGCCGATTTCGCCGCGCTGAACCGCGTCGCGCTCGGCACGCAGACGGTGTCGGTCTGGAAGGACAGCCGTGAACTCGGCAAGGAAGCGGCCGGCATCGCGCTGGAACTGGCCGGCGGCAAGAAGATGACCGAGATCAAGGGTGTCTCCACCTTTGAAGGCGGTCCGAAAAAAGTGAAGATGCAGTCGGTCTTCCTCAAGCCTATCGCCATCACGAAGGACAATCTGAACGTCGTCATCGACGCTGGCTGGATCAAGAAGGAAACGGCCTGCCAGGGCGTGAAGGCTAAAACGGTCAAAGCCTGCGATTGATCGAATAGGTCCCGGTTCGGGCGCTGCGCCATGGTTCATGGCGCGGCGCCTTTAGAGCATTTCTAGGAAAAGTAGGCCCCGGTTTTCCGTCCGGAAATGCGCCAAAAAAAGCGAAAACGCTCTAAGATGTGAGGAGCACCGGCAGTTCATGGCCGATATGACCCAGTCCAATACTACAGCGTCGCAAAAGACGGAAAAAACAGGCTCGATAACGCGCTTCATCAACGCCACCGAGCTGGATACCAGACTGCTCGGCATGGTCGGTGCGCTTCTTCTGATCTGGATCGGATTTCATATCCTGTCCGGCGGGCTGTTCCTGACGCCGCGAAACCTCTGGAACCTCTCCGTGCAGACCGCGTCCGTGGCCGTCATGGCGACCGGCATGGTGCTCGTCATCGTCACCCGCAATATCGACCTGTCGGTCGGCTCGATCCTCGGTTTTTCCGGCATGATCATGGGTGTCATGCAGGCGGAAATCCTGCCGCAGATCCTCGGCTTTGAACATTGGGCCACGTGGATCGTCACGCTTATGGTCGGCATTCTCGTCGGCGGCGCCATCGGCATGTTGCAGGGCTCCATCATCGCCTTCCTCAACGTCCCGTCCTTCATCGTCACGCTGGGCGGCCTGCTCGTTTGGCGCGGCGGTACCTGGTTCATCACCAGCGGCCGCACCGTGGCGCCGATGGATTCCACCTTCCGCCTGATGGGCGGCGGCACCAGCGGTTCGATCGGCGCGACATGGAGCTGGATCGCCGCTGTCATCGCCTGCGTCGCCATCATTGCGGCCATCCTGAACTCCCGCCATCAGCGCCGCCGTTTCGGCTTTCCGTTGCGGCCCGTCTGGGCGGAATATTTTCTGGCCGCGCTGGGCTGCCTTGTCGTCATCGGTTTCGTGGCGGTGGTCAACAGCTATCCATGGCCGGTCAACATCGCCCGCAACTATGCCGATGCCAATGGCATCGCCTGGCCTGAAGGCGGTCTGTTCATTTCGCATGGCATCGCCATTCCGGTGCTGATGGCGCTCGCCGTCGGTGCGGTCATGACTTTCATCGCCACACGGCTGCGTTTCGGCCGTTATGTCTTCGCTATCGGCGGCAATCCGGAAGCGGCCGAACTCGCCGGCATCAAGACCCGCTGGGTGACGGTGAAGATCTTCACGCTGATGGGCGTTCTGTGCGCCATCGCCGCCGCCATCTCCACCGCCCGCCTCAATGCAGCCACCAATGCCCAGGGCGAGTTGGACGAGCTTTACACCATCGCGGCGGCCGTCATCGGCGGCACTTCGCTTGCCGGCGGTGTCGGAACCATAGCGGGCGCGATGCTCGGCGCGCTCGTCATGCAGTCGCTGCAATCCGGCATGGTGCTGGTGGGCATCGATACGCCCTTCCAGCGCATCGTCGTCGGTGTGGTCCTGGTCGTCGCCGTCTGGCTCGACACCATCTACCGCGCCCGCGCCAAGTAAGAACCGAGGAGAACTCCTATGACGGACCAAGTCACGCCCCTCGTGGAAATGCGCAATATTTCCATTTCCTTCGGCGGTATCCATGCGGTGGAAAACGCCTCTGTCGATCTTTTCCCCGGTGAGGTGGTCGCCCTTCTCGGCCACAATGGCGCGGGCAAATCGACGCTGATCAAAATCCTCTCCGGCGCCTATCGGCGCGATGGCGGGGATATTCTCATCAATGGCGAGGATGCCGATATCCGCAATCCGCGCGACGCCAAGAAATACGGCATCGAAACCATCTACCAGACACTGGCCGTGGCCGATAACGTCGATGCGGCCGCCAATCTTTATCTCGGCCGCGAGCTGAAGACGAAATGGGGCACGCTTGACGATGTCGCCATGGAAGCCTCGGCCCGCGAGGTCATGGGGCGTCTCAACCCCAATTTCCGGCGGTTCAAGGAGCCGGTGAAGGCGTTGTCCGGCGGCCAGCGGCAATCCGTCGCCATTGCCCGCGCCATTCTGTTCGATGCCCGCATCCTCATCATGGACGAGCCAACGGCCGCACTCGGGCCGCAGGAAACGGCGCAGGTGGGCGATCTCGTCAAGGAGCTGAAACGGCAGGGCATCGGCATCTTCCTCATCAGCCACGATATTCACGATGTCTTCGATCTGGCCGACAGGGTTTTCGTGATGAAGAACGGCAAGGTGGTGGGCCATGCCCGCACGCAGGATGTCACCAAGGACGAGGTGCTTGGCATGATTATTCTGGGCAAGGTGCCGCCCGGTGCGGTGCCGGGGCCGGGTGCGGTCGCGCTCTGAGTTCAGTGAAATAAAGATATAAAGATTTCTTTATGTCTATTGACATCGTGGTGCCCGTGGTGAGAAATGCGGGTGTCATGGTTCTCCGGGCTCGTTTGTTCGATCCCGGAGCTAAGAGGGAATCCGGTGCGCCGACGATCGGCAAGACCGGAGCTGCCCCCGCAACTGTAAGCGGCGAGCCTTTGTCCAACACGTCACTGGGGTAAACCCCGGGAAGACGGACAAAGGCGACGACCCGTAAGCCAGGAGACCTGCCAGGACAAAATAACGTCCACGGGCGGGGTGTCCCGGTGGTTGCTGCAATGGTCCGGCACAGGCCGGGCCCGCACGCGTCCGCTTTACCCATGCCCCCACAACCAAATGGGGTATGAAAATGCCAGACAAGTCCATTCCAGTCGCATCGCTCGGTTTTCCGAGGATCGGACGCCATCGTGAACTGAAGTTCGCGCTTGAAGGCTTCTGGTCCGGCAAGATTTCCGAGACGGAACTGCTCGAAACCGCAGCTAGGCTGCGCGCCGAAAACTGGGCGCTTCAGCTTGAGAAGGGGATTGCCCATATCCCTTCCAACGATTTTTCCCTTTACGATCATGTCCTAGATACAGCCGTGATGGTGGGCGCCATTCCATCCCTCTATGGATCGGCGGGCGGAGATGTTTCCCTCTCCACCTATTTCGCCATGGCGCGCGGCAGCCAGAGCGAAGGGCATGCAGGCTGCGGCCATGGGCATGAAGGACATTCGCATCATGGTCAGGGCGTTCCGGCGCTGGAAATGACCAAATGGTTCGACACCAACTATCACTACATGGTACCGGAGGTTTCAGAGGATCAGCATTTCGTGCTCACCTCGCAAAAGCCGGTCGACCACTTCCTTGAGGCGAAGGCGCTCGGCGTCCATACGCGTCCGGTCATTCTCGGCCCGGTCACGTTCCTGAAACTCGCCAAGGCGCGCGAGGCAGCCTTCAAGCCGCTCGATCTGCTGGCGAGGCTGCTGCCCGTCTATGAAGAGCTGCTGCGTCGCCTGCGCGTGGCCGGTGCGGACTGGGTCCAGATCGACGAGCCGGTCGCCGTGCTTGATCTTTCCGAGGGGGAGCGTCACGCGCTGGCCGTGGCCTATCAGGCTTTGTCGAAGGCCGCGCCGGATCTGAAAGTCCTGCTCGCCACCTATTTCGGTGTGCTTGAGGACAATCTCGAAGCCGTCGCGTCGCTTCCGGTCGCGGGCCTTCATATCGATCTGGTGCGAGCACCCGATGCGCTGGAGGCGGCGTTAAAAGCGTTGCCGGAAAATCGCGTCCTGTCGCTGGGTGTCATAGACGGCCGCAACATCTGGCGCGCTGATCTCGCTGCAATCATTACCCGATTGGAACCCGCCATCGCGGCACGCGGTGCGGCGGCGTTTCAGATCGCGCCCTCCTGCTCGCTGCTGCATGTCCCGGTCGATCTCGAACTGGAAACCGGCCTCGATGCCGATCTCAAAAGCTGGCTTTCCTTCGCCACCCAGAAGCTCGGCGAACTTGCCACGCTCGGCAAGGCTCTCGGTGAGGGCAAGGTTGCTGTCGCGACGGAACTGGCGGCTGCCTCCAAGGCCGTTGCCGCGCGCGCATCCTCACCGAAGGTAACGGACGCCGCCGTGCAGAAGCGTATTGCGACGATTGGCGAGGCCGACAGGAAGCGGGCGAGCCGGTTTGCCGAGCGGCAGAAAGTGCAGTCGCAGGCCATCGCGCTGCCGCTTTTCCCGACGACGACCATCGGCTCCTTCCCGCAGACGCCGGAGGTGCGCAAGGCCAGATCGGCACATTCCAAGGGCGCGCTGACTGATGCGCAATATGAAAAATTCCTGGAGAAGGAAACCGAAGCGACCATTCGTTGGCAGGAGGAAATCGGTCTCGACGTTCTTGTGCATGGCGAGTTCGAGCGCAATGACATGGTGCAATATTTTGGCGAACAGCTTTCCGGCTTCGCTTTCACCCAGCATGCCTGGGTGCAGAGTTACGGTTCGCGTTATGTGCGCCCGCCCATCATTTTCGGCGATGTGTCGCGTCCGAAAGCGATGACGGTTCGCTGGTGGGAATATTCGCAGTCGCTCACCGACAAACCCGTCAAGGGCATGCTGACCGGGCCGGTGACGATCCTCAACTGGTCCTTCGTGCGCGACGATATCGCCAGAAGCCTTACATGCCGCCAGATCGCGCTTGCCATCCGCGATGAGGTCAATGATCTCGAAGCAGCCGGCGCGCAGATGATCCAGATCGATGAGGCGGCTCTTCGTGAAGGACTGCCGCTTCGGCACCGGGACTGGCAGGATTATCTCGGCTGGGCGGTGGAATGCTTCCGCATTTGCTCCAGCGGCGTGCGCGACCGCACTCAGGTTCACACGCATATGTGCTATTCCGAATTCAACCAGATTATCGATGCCATTGCTGCCATGGACGCCGATGTGATCTCCATCGAGACCTCGCGTTCGAAGATGGAATTGCTGGATGCGTTTCGGACCTACAAATACCCGAACCAGATCGGTCCCGGCGTTTATGACATCCACTCGCCGCGCGTGCCGGCGGTTGGAGAAATGGTCGATCTTCTGGCGCTGGCGCGAGAGCAGCTTGACGACCGGCAGCTCTGGATCAATCCGGATTGCGGCTTGAAGACCCGTAAATGGGAAGAAGTGAGGCCCGCTCTGGTCAACATGGTCGCCGCCGCTGCCGAGCTTCGACGCGCGGTGCTTTGATATGAATGGAGGCCCGGCGAGAACCGGGCCTCCATCATGGCTTACGCCTGAAAAATTTGGGGGAGGGCATATGAATGCCTCTCCGGGAGGATGGAGCCAGCCGGACAGGCAGAGAGACCGTTTCCGGGCTGCGACTGGAGATCGGTATGGAAACGCTCAATCCCGGCGAATCTAGGCCGTTGCGAAAGCGCTCAATGCAGATCGGCCTGAGCGAAGGCGCCGACATTCAGCTCTGCGCTTACCGGCGGCAGACCCTGCTGATTGATGTCCTGGGCCAGCGACAACAATGCCATCTCAAGGAAATAGGTCGACATGCCCAGTTCCAGAGATTTCGAGCGCTGGCAAAGATAGGAAACCATCCGCCCGAGCGCCAGAATCTCGTCTGCATTGTCCTGTTCAAGTATATCTGTGGTAGACGCCGCCATGATTCCCTCTCGACAGTCGACAGTATGAAAACGCGATGATGTTGCGTTGTTCATTTTCGACCACATCGAGCGTCACGCGAGCGTCACACCTGCGTCAATCGTCGTTTTTGTCCGCCGGCGCGGCGGCATTTTCCGCCGCTTCAGTGGCGGCGAGCGATGTCACGAGAGCGACGATGCTTCTACGCACGGCGGCGCTCTTGATGCGCGAAAAGGCCTGGTTGAGCGAAAAGCCTTCATTCGAGGCCACGAAGGTCTGCATGGCATTGATCGTGCCAAGGGCCGGATTGGCCGGGTCGCCATCGGGCGTGGCATTGGCGAACAGGGAGCTGACCTCAACGCCGAGAATCGACGCAATGGCCTGCAGACGGGACGCGCCGACACGATTGGCACCCTTTTCATACTTCTGGACCTGCTGGAAGGTGATGCCCAATCGCCCGGCCAGTGCACTCTGGCTCATGCCGAGCGACTTGCGGCGCATTCTGATTTGTGCGCCGACATGGACGTCGATCGGGCTGGGTAGTTTGGCGTGCATTACAAATTCCTCCGGTTGAGGTTCCTAAATCCGATGATCAATTAATATCGTTGAAGGTATACATTCAACACAATTTCCACGGGTATTATGACGCTTTATTGACGAGATTGCACGATTTTTCGTTCATAATCGCGTGTCCGGCCCGCGATTTATTATTTTTGTTGCACAACGCAACGCCCCGTTGCGGCTGGAAAGATGGCTCCATCCGGCCACGCCGATGGTCTGAAAGCCCATTCTGTCCCAAATTTCTCGGTTCATTGCATCGAATTCCTCAAGCGACTCGGTATCGCCGAAATGCGGAACCCAGACGAATGGCCGTTTCTGACCGGAACGTATGACATTTTCAAGAAGGACATTGTTGTAAAGTCTGGGCAGGCATTTGTTGGTGTCGATGGCCGGCGAAAGCGGGATGGGATTTCGTTCTATCGCAAAGCCCTGCCGCGCGAGCCAAAGTGCAGAGGCGTCCAGTTTTCGTTTCAGCTCGGTTGCGGCGCGGGTATTGCATCCGCCATGCGCGACAGGGTCGGCAACGAGCAATAGGGGCCGGCCGCCGCTTCTCAGACCGGTGACGGAAACGAACTGGTCAACGTGGAAGCCGCATTGGTGCATTTTTTTGCCGGCCATTTCAGCTTCGCAGGTCTCCGTCGCGGAAAAATCGGAAGAGACCGGGACTTTGCCGAGATCTTCCGGCCGATATCCGAAACTGAAGATGTTTCTGCCGTCGAGAGCCTGAATTTTTCGCCACCGTTGCGAAGGGATGGCCGCATTCCTTCCAAGCCCCCTGTCGTCCTGTAGGCTGGAATGGCCCACCAGCCGAAAATCCGGGCCGACAAGCTGGTTGCCGCCTGCCAAGGCGACATCCGAATGCGTGGTTGCCGCTCCCAGATATTCGGCCAGGCTGACGCCGATGACCTTCTCCGCCACCAGGACGAATTCTGTCGCGGGATCAACCGCACGCACATGGAACATGTCCTGTATCCACGGATGCGAAACGCCGTCATTTCCGACAAGGGGTATCAGTTCGGCGCCGCAGGAGGCTGGCAGACTGCCGAGCCAGTCTCGCGCTGACGCGAGACTGGCTTGATCGGTCACGATAAAAGCGGTGATATCTGCGGGCAGGGCCGAGAGCAGGTTTCCGATTGGAATGAGCGGTGAAACAGTGGCAGCGGCCCTGTTTTTCGCAAAAAAAGCGGCGGGTATTGCGAGCGCAATCGTGCGGATCAGCCCGCCGCAATCGGGCATAAGAGGCAGGGGCTGGATGGCGCTCAAGACCTTTTGTCCCCTGCCGCCTGCCTTGCTGCCAATTGCTGGAAAAACATCGTATTCTGAAGCTTCCATGATGGCGGCGGTGGGGATGGCAACGTTTCTCCCGTGAGCGTTGCCAGAAGCCTTGCCGCATCGTTTCTTTTGATGGAAACCGCATTGGCCGCGAGCAGATTTGCCGTCTCGGAGCCGAGGCCCGCTTCCGCGGCGACGGCGCGCCATGTCCTGCGGGTAAAATGCAGATTGTTGGCAGCGCGGGTGAGCGCGTCATATTCCTCTGGAGCGACCGTATCGCGGCAGGCGGCAAGCGTCGCCTCGGCATCGACCAGCGCGACTGTCAGCGGGCGGTAATCGAGGGCGCCGGGTGCATGGCTCACCGCCACATCGGCATCGGAAAAACGCTGCCCGTCGCGATAGGCCTCGAAAATCTCGCCGATGCCGATCATGCCGAAGGGGGCGCATTCCGCCGCCCTGAGCGCCCCCATGCTGGCGGCGCCGAAAACGGTAACGCCGCTCGCCAGTGCAAACAGGATTTCCTTGTGCCAGACGGCGGCGCAATCGCCGTAAAGCCCGTCGATCAGCCCGATTGTCCCGACACCCTGCCGAACTGCATCGAAAATATCGCCGCAGGCGGCCGGACCGCGAAGATCGAGACCGGACATATGTTCGCCTGCGATGCCGTGGATGGACGGGCCTGCAAAAACCACCGGCTTCATCCGAGGCCCCCGACGGTCAGCAGGTGATCTAGGGTGCGCTGCGAGATGTGTTGCAGGCCGCCGCCGGCCGGAGCAAGGCCGCTTGCCAGAACCCGCACCACATGCAGGCCGGATACCTCCGTTTCCAGCGGAAAGAGATAGATATCCTCGATACCGCCGGCGAACAGGTGCGTCGCAAGCTGGTGCCATGGCGGCGAAGACGCGTCAGATATAAAATCGAGATTGGCCGGCACCCTTTCCATCGGCTGCACGCCGGAGGCCGAAGACCCGGCCGCAACCATATCCCGCTGATAGCGGAGAGGGGAAAGATCGTCCCTCGCGCCGCTGATATCGGTCAATCGCGACTGGATCGCCTCCAGCAAGGCTGCAATGGCAGCACCATGGATATCAGGCCGGCAGGCGGCGCCCGCGGCGCTGCGGGTGGCTGGCCCGTCCTGCGCCTGAAGCGACCGGGGCAGGCTCGCCATCACCACTGGCACGCCTAGCCCATTCGTCATGTCGAAGAAGGACGGCGGCAGACCGATATCCGATAGATGCTGAACAAGAACGTCGAAGGAAGGATCGACGCCCGCCGGAATGAGGACCGGTCGCGGTGCGATCGCGCGCGTCTCGAAAGTGTCAACGAGAAAGCAGGCATCGTTTTCAATGAGTTCGAGCAGCGCATGGAGGACCGAATGGTCATGGTCGAACCCCGCCGCGAGCCCTTGGGAACTCATGCGGAAGGCCTGCCGGTCCCATGGGAAATCCACCCGGAAATCCATGCCGACAAGTTCGTAAGGCGCAAAAACCTCCCCATGCCGGCGAATGGATGTGCCCTTCACCCAGGCGCGTTCTTTTCGCGGATCGAGCGCGTCGCAATCGACCCTGCCGATGGTTTCGAAAGGAATGAGAGGAGTTCCCTTATCCCGCATCTCCTGAACGGAGCTGAAGGCGGCGATATGTTTACGGGTTTCTTCCGCGACCGCGCCTTCGATCGCCTCCATGATCGCCGATAGCCGGGCGTGTTCCGCGACAAGCCCCTTGCCCTGCGAGACGGACAGCCCGCGCGAATTGGGCCGGGCTGCGAACCAGATGGGAATGCCGATAATATCGAGGCCGGTCACGTCGCCGACACGGGTAATCCCGAACCGCCGAAGCAGTCCGGGATCGAAGAACGAAGCGTCGACATGCCTTGAAGCCGCTGTCGCTGACATGGGAGCATCGTCGCCGGTCAAGGCTGCGCGACCGCGATCAGGGCGCCGTGTTGCTGTCGTCGGCAAGGATGGCGTCGAACAGCTCGCCGGTGACGGAGCCGGCCGGGCCGACAGCCTTCAGGGCCGCTTCGATCGGCGCCTGTACCATGCGGTTGAAATCCCAGCCGGCATCGTTCACTTCGCCGATGAAGGCGAAATCGGCTTCGGAAACCACTGCGCCGCCGGAGACGAGGGCTTCGATGCCCTGGATCTGAACCTGGTCCAGTTCCGCTTCCGGCTGGCCGTTCTGGCGAACGAGCATGGACTTTGCGGCGGCTGCCACGCGGGCATAGCCATCCACGCCGGGATGGCTGACTTCATAGGCGGCAATCGTCTCGTGCGACACGGACGCGACCCTGAGCGGCGCCGTGCGAATGAAGAGAACGCCGAAACCCTTTTTTCCGACAATGAAGAAATGCGAGGACATAGTATCTCCTATTTAATCCCAGCTAATCGAAGTGCGTGATAGAATTTTTCATTCGCTATCGGGTCCCGGTCTGGAGACAGGCTGCTGATCTCCCTCGCCGTCATACCCGGATAGTTTTCCTGAAGCCTGTTGCCGGATTCCCGGGCGGAGGCCAGATCGCCATGCAGCGCTTGGCTTGCGGTTAGGACGCGCAGCGCAGGCTCGTCATTTTCCATCCGCCCGCACAGTTCCACCGCCGTGCCGTAATCCTCGCGCTTGAAAGCGATGCTGGCGCCGGCCCACCAGTAGATGTCGGGCGCCAGCGGATTGAGGTCGATGGCCTGCTGGAACTTCTCCCAGGCGATTTCCGCATCGCCGAAATGAGCGAGCGCATCGGCATGCTGGAGCAGGAGGTCGGCCGAATTGGGCGCCAGCGCCTCCGCCTCGAAGAATTTTTCGGCGGAGATGTCGAAGTCGCGCTGGTAGAGCGCCACCACCGCGCACATCCAGTGGCCCACACCGAGGGCGGGGTCGATCTCGACGGAAGAATCGGCCTCCGCCTTGGCGCGGTGCAGGAGATGGGGGTCATTGCCGCCCAGCATCAGCCATTCCAGTTGCAGGCTCTGTGCCACGCGGGCGCGGGCAACCGCCATGCTGTGGTCGAGATCGACGGCCTTGCGGAACATCGAACGGGCTCTTCTGAGAAGCGGCAGATCGCATTTGCCGCGCAGAAGCTGCTGGCCTTCCAGCAATTGCCGGTAGGCCTCGCCGCTGTGGTTGCGGTCGGGCTCCACCTGAAGCCGTTCGATTTCGCGGGCAAGCGCCGCCGCCACCTGTTTGGAGAGCAGCCGGAAGGCGGCGTGAATATGCCGTTCGGTCAGGACCGCTTCCAGTGACCAAACGATTTCACCGCTCGCATCCTCGATCAGCGCAACCGACATGCGGGTTTCGTCGAACACGGTCGAAATGATGCGGTAATCCGCCCGCAGCATGGCGTAGCCGTCATCGGCCCGGTCATGCGCCAGCGCAAAGGTGCTGTGCGGCGAAAGAACGGTGAAGGTGCGGTATCGGACAAGGCTGTTGGCGACATCCTCGACGAAGGCATGCATGACCGGCGAGACCGGCTGCCCGTCGACCCGTGCCGGGCGGACGAATGCGACACGCGGTTTTGCCATTGATTTGCGGCGACTGCCTTCTTCCGGCTCGGCGGGGGCCGTTATCGTGGCGGCCAGACTTTGTATTCTGCGCCTCAGCGCCACGGTTTCGGCTTCCGGCGAACGACCCTCCTGACGAAGCTGCTCCATCAGAAGCTGGTACATGCCCTCGCAGGCGCTGATATTTCCGATCCGCGCATAGGCCGCCATGGCGGCGCGGTAGGTTTCTTCGCGCTCCGGTTCGATCTTGCAGGCGCATTCGGCAAGTCTGGCGATGTCGTTCGAGCTAGCGCGGCCGAAGCGGGTCAATTCCTCCAGAAGCTGGGTGTAGCTCGAAAAAAACAGGTCCCTGAGACGGCGGCGCTCCGAAAGCAGCCAGAGATAAAGATGGTCCTGCCCGGCCTCCAGCCCCTCCAGCAACTCGCCGCCGAATTCGAGCAGCGCGTTGAGCCGCCGCATCGGGTCTTCGGCCCTTGCGCCGGCAAGGAAGATGGCAAGGTCGGTGCGCTGAGCCAGCTTGCCGGCCTTCAGGTCGTTTCCTTCGGTCAGAAGGATGGCATCGTCCTCATTGGGCAGTTTCTGTAGGCGGAGAATGAGCTGCCGCAAATTGCCGAGAGCCCTTTTCTGCTCGACATTTTCCCACAGCAGCGATGCGGCATGCTGGCGGGAAAGGGACTGGTTCGGCGCAAGGATGAGGGCGGCGGTAAGGGCGAAGCCCTTGGACGGGAAAAATGCCTCCCGCACCGCATCACAGCGCGGGGTGCCAAAAAGCCGGATCGGTATCAGTTCAGCGTTCCCAGCCACTTTCGTCCCCTCATGAATCATCATCTAACAACGTGTCCGGGAAATTGAAAGTCATCATAGCGTTCCATTTGACGCTGGTGTGACGCGGCCTGCCTATTGTCGCAGACAGAAGCATGAATGACGGGTGGAAAACAGCGGACATGCGACGGGCAGGCATCGGGAATTTTCGACAGTGATAGCGTTTAACGGAAGCTACATGGCCTTCGAGCCGCGTATCGAGCCTTACCAGCGTGCCGACGATGTCGGATATGCGGTCAGTGAATTCATGTGGTTCAAGGGCCGTCCGTTCTATCCGGTCTCGGCGCTGGTCCATGCGAAGGTCGCGCATGCCAGGCTGTCGGCGGAAAAGGGCGACGAAGAGGACGAGGATAATCTCGATATTCTCTTTCGGATGCCGTTGGTGGCGGGCGGGCACTTTTTCGAGATCGTGCTGCGTTCGAATGAGGGGACGTCCTACGGCGGCTGGGTGTGGGGAGAAGAACTGGAAATCCTGAATGAATTCGTCAACGGCTATCGCGTTCTGGCGGGCAAGTTCGACGACAGGCTCATCCGGTTCGAATATTCCAGGCGGTTTCAGCGTTACCGGACGATCGAGCCGCTGCCGGTGGAAAAATCCGTCTTCCTGATCCAGCGGGAGGCAAAACCCTATGCGGGCAGGCGTGGTTTGCCGGGGGTCCCGGTGGCCTGACCGCGGGGGCGCTCTTTGGGTCAACGGGCGGAAGGCATGGATGCGCGTATTGCGGCATGTCCGGTAAAGCACGGCTTTATCGGAATTCACCCGGGAATATTTTTATTTTTATTGTGTGGAACATTATGATGCCCAATAGAGGTCAAGTGCGTAACGGGGGGATGTCATCGCAGCTTGTGGCGGTGAATTGCGTTTCCGACGACGATATTCTTTCCGATGCGGAGAGCGTTGAGGACGAGCCGCGCCCGCTTCTGCGCAGCGACAGGCTCTATGTTGTCAGCGAGCCCGTTTTCCAGACATTGCCCGCATCCGCCGTCGGCGATGATCGAGCCGGAAAAGAAGCGTCGGGCGGGGCCGAAATCCGAAACAGGATTGTCGATGCCGATATCAGGGCCGCAAAATGGGCGTGGGCGATATTGGCCGTCGCGCATTGCTGGCTGATTTATTTCATGGTGCACAATCTAGGTTAGCACCTCCCACCGGAAGACATCCGGTGTCGACGTTCTGGCGCGCAGGCCTATCACCGCAATTTGCGGCCATTTCGCCGTTTGAGCGGACCCGAGTGTCCGCAACCTGACCTTTTGACAGCCTCCCGCGCACTTCTTCACGATGCCGCCGCCTGTCCGGCCGCGAACGCCCGCTCTCCCTGCTGTTTGCCTGCGGAAATGTCATAAAGCTGTAAATGAAGAAACTTAATTGAGTGATCGGTTTCAACGGAAACGGATCATCATGTCCCGGTCGCTTTTTACCAACACGGCGGCGACCTGGGACTTTCTTACGACATCGCATCGCCCGGGATAGACGACGTCAATATCGACCGCCCGGACCTGTTTGAAGTGGCGTCGCATGTGCGGCGTCTGAACTCCCATGACCTTCTTGCCCTGGAGATGACGAAGTGAGCAATCTTATAGGTACCGGCTTCAACGCCGGCTCGGATGATGGCGAACTGGCCACCCTCGAAAACGATCTGCGTGCGCTTGCCGAAATTGGCTGCGATACCGTGGAAATCGCCGCAACAAGCCTCGACATGATCGCCGGCGGCCGGATCATCGAAGAGCGCGCCGACCGTTTCGTGTCGCTCGCAAAGCAGTTCGACTTCCGCTACACCGTGCACGGTCTCGTCTCTTCGAATTTCATGGATCCGGTGACATGCCGTTACCAGATCGATGCGGCCAAGGCGCTTGCCGTTCTATGCGACCGTATCGGCGCGGGCATCCTCGTCCAGCATAGCGGCGCGCTGCGTGCCGACCAGATCGCCGAACGGGCCGATGCAGACAGCCGCGAGCGGGAAGCGCTTTTCGAACTGGCGGAATTCTGCCGGCCCTATGGCGTGCGCATCGCCCTTGAGAATATCTTCTCCACCGAACCCGGCCAATATCGCCAGACGCCGGCCGAAGTGGCAGAGACCGTGAAGGCTGTCGGTCACGACAATCTCGTTGCGCTGATCGACTTCAGCCATGCCTATCTCGAATCCACCTATCGTGGCCTCGATTTCCGCCATGAACTTCGCGCCATGGCGCCGGTTGCCGGCCATCTGCATGTGCACGATTCCTTCGGCCGCCCGCAGGGCTTCTATCAGCCCTATTTCCCGCAGGAAAACACAGCACTCGGCATCGGCGATCTGCACATGCCGCTCGGCTGGGGCGATATCGACTGGCAGGACATCTTCTCGGAACTTTCCTTCCTGCCCGATACCGTACTGATGATGGAAATCGGTCGCCGTTATCGCGCCGAACAGCCCGCAAGCCTGGAAACGGCGCGGCATCTGATCGCGCTAAATAGCGCCCGCACCCAGCTCGCGGCCGAGTGATGGGCCTGGACGAGGCGTAAGCCGACAGGCTGATGTTTGAAACACCGGCAGTCCCCATGCGACTGCCGGCGTTTTAATTCATGCGGCCCAGTCGGAGAGTGAATAGGCCCTGATGTAATCGATCATCATCTGCGAGCCGTCGCTGAAATCCGCGTCCGATGGCGTTCCCGCAGTACCGCCGACGGCAAGGTTGACGACCATATACATGGGGTCATGCATATCATCGGGCGTATCCGTCTGCGCCACGGCGACATCGTCGAAATACCAGGTTATGTGCTCGGCATCCCACAACAGGCCGTAAGTGTGAAACCCTTCGGTGCTCGGCACGCTGACATTGTTGATGACCGATGTCTGTTCACCGGAGGCGTTGGAATGGGCGGACATGATGAGCGTATTGGGGTTCTGACCGCGCATTTCGATGACATCGAGCTCCGGCGGCCAGGAACCGTCTTCGGGCAGGAGCCAGAAGGCAGGCCAGGCGCCCCGGTCGGTCGGCATATCGGCGCGGATTTCGAAATAACCATAGGTCTGGCTGAAGGAGGAATAGGTGTTCAGCATCCCCGAGGTGTAATCATACCCCTCGACCTCGTCGGCAATCGACTGCGGGGTCTCCTCGGCGGTAATGGTCAGGACGCCGTTCTCGACGCTGAAAGGGTTGACCTCCGATGTGCCGGCATAAGTGGGGTTGATATACCATTGCGCCTCGCCATTCGTCGTCAGCGAGCTTCCCTTTTCCGGCGCCCACCAATATTTGGCGTCCCAGGTGCCCTGATCGCCGCTGCGCAGCGACAGCGTATCGAATTCATCGGCAAAGGTCTGGGTGAGGGACGATCGGTCGAGGCTGAGTTCGAACTGGTCGGCCTGAAGGTCGTCTATGGTCGTTCCAGCAAGAACGATGGCCTCGCCATTCGAAAAATTGAGCCACAGGTCGCTGCCTTGCTGCGTGGCGCTGCCGACAAGCTGATCGAAAGAGGTGATGCCGTAGCCATTGAGCCGTATCGTGTCATTGGCGCTGAAATCCGTGATGAGATCGGTGCCGTTGCCGCTCGTGAAAACAAAGGTGTCGGCCCCGCCGCCGCCGAACAGCACGTCGTTGCCGGCCCCGCCATCGATCGTCTGGCTGCCGGACCCGCCGGTGATGATATTGTCGAGCGAATTGCCGAAGGCATAACGCCCGTCACCCGTTACCCGCAGATTCTCGAAGTTGTCGGGCAGGGTGTAACTCATCCAGGTATCGATGGTATCGATGCCTTCCCCGGCATTTTCGGCGGCGCGATTGATGCTGGAATAGAGATAATAAATATCGTCGCCCGTGCCGCCCGCCATGGTCACATTGACGGAACTGTCGCCCCACATGGAATCATTGCCTGCGGTGCCGGTGAGCAGCGGGCCGGAACCCGTGGCGGAGAAAAATCCCGTGGAACTGCCGCTGTAATAGAGTGTGTCTCCAAGCGCATTCACTACTGTCCGGGCCATGAACCGTCTCCTGTCCGTTAGCGTTGGTGTCTCCTCACTCCTCCTGCTGCACACCCTAACAGGGCAAAAAGCCTCATGTTAGGCCGAAATATGAGGGGTATGTTCCGTTGCGGTTGCATTCAGCTGTTGAGGGGGTGCGTTGTCATGACCCGCTTCCGCCTGTTACATATTCGTTTTTGAACTGGCGCAGCGCGGTCTTGCGGTGCCCCTGCGGGCGGTGGCAGGATTGGGTATATCGGGAACGGAGTGTCAGGATTGAGCGTAGCCTTTACCAAGGAAGACAGTGCGGAAACCGCAGCCGAAACCGTTCTGCCGGATCGGGTAATCTCGTCTCATCCCAATCTGGTAACGCAGTCCGGGCTGAAGGCGCTGGAAGAGCAGTTGCGTCTGGCGCGCGAAGCTTGTGAGGCGGCCAATGCCATTGAAGACATCAATGAAAGACGACGCATTTCCGCCAGCCCGCTTCGCGATCTGCGATATTTCTCCGAGCGGGTCCGCACCGCGCAGTTGATGCCTGATCCGCCAGCGGATGGCGTCGTCGCTTTCGGCAGCCTGGTGACATTCAGCCGCGATGACGGGCGAACGCAACGGTTCCGGATCGTGGGCGAGGACGAGGCCAATCCTGCGGCGGGAACAATGTCCTATGTTTCCCCGGTTGCAAGGGTGCTGATGGGAAAAGCGGCCGGCGATCTCGTCAGTTTGGGCGGGAGGGAGATCGAGATCCTCGACGTCGCCTGAAGCGTTCGGTCAGAACATAGGTGGATTTAGACCAGGTCTGTTGCCGATGAGGCTTCCTTCTTCCCGGTTGCGGGCATTGTCTGCCGTTCCGAGCATCCGCATCATCGTGTTTTTTAGGAAAAGCCTGAAGTCCAGATCAATGGCGGCATAGGCAAGCGCAAGTCCCACATGGGCCATGAAGACGGGGTTGAAATTCAGCTCTTCAAATTGATAGCCGATAATGACGCCGATTGCCGAATAGGCGAAAAAGCCGATTTTCCGTTTTCGGAAAATTACATAGAAAAGCGCGAAGGCGCTCATGATGCAAAATCCCAATCCGGAAGCATAGGCGGTGGCTATAAAACCATTATGTGGTGTGCCGATCCTCGATATCCGCGCAAGTTCCTCATATCGCGCGGTAAATCCTATGCCCAAAGGATGCTGGAACATGACCTGAAAGCCGCCGGTGATCGTCTCCCACCGCTCATGCAAGTTGTTGCTACTATTGCTGTCCTCGAGAAAACGTTTCGAAAAGGCCTGTTCCGCAAAGTCGAAAGCGCCGAGCGGCAAAACGGCGGCGATGGCGAGGGCGCACAAGGCAAAACCGAAATAGGTGCTGAGCAGCATTTTGACCGAAAAATTCCGGACGTAGAAATAGAGTCCGATTGCAAGGACGGCAAATACTCCCGAGCGGTTAAGCGTAAGGGTAAAGCTGGCAAGATATACGAGCAGAAACACGGCAAACAACGCGGGGCGCTTGTGGCGTTCGGCGACATAGGCCACTGCTGCTCCGGCCAGCGCGAAGGCCGGTCCAGCCGTGTTGCCGACGGGCCAGATGCCGCCTGCCTTTTCGACGCGCAAAAGCAGCGGGGTTATCTCACCTTTTGCCGCAAGCTCCAGCACGCCCGCCTCATCGAACATGAACGACAATCCGAGGGAGGCGAGCTGGTCATGGATGACGATGTCCAGGAAAAGCAGGATCGTCACCGCTATGAAGCCCGCAAATACGCCCCAGCAGAACAGTTCGAGCAGGTTTTCCTTGAACAGCATATAGGCAAAGAACAGAAAATAGACCGCATAAAAATAGGTCATCGCCGTCGTGTAAAACTCGCCATCACCGCGCGCATCTGCAAAGAGCGTCGTAAGAACAAACAGCACCGTCAGCGGGAGAAGATAAAACAGGATAATCGACGGCGTCAGGCAGCGAATGTAAAGCAGGGCGATGACGGGCAGCGTCATCAGCACCAGCATGTCGGTAATGTTGAGGAAACGCAGGCCGATATTGCTGGTCGCCACATTGCATTGAATGAAGAAACCAATAGCGAAAACGAATGTCGTGAGAAGGATGCCGGGAATGTTGATTGTCTTTGAAGGGTAAAGCGGCATTGCCAAAACAAAACCCGGTATAGCGGGCTGGCGCGATGCCGCATGATTTGCTGGTCTTTTCATCCGCGGTCTCAATCTGTGGGCGGATTTCGACCGTCCACAGGACAGCGCTACCGCGTGGCAATCAATATAATATGGCGGTTATTAGTGGGCTCGATGACGTCGCCGCGCAAGCTATTTTATCGTTTCTTCATGAGATCAGATTGCCTTTCGGCAAATCCCCTTCGACCGCGATGATGCGCTGAATGTGAACTGGTTCATTCGAGGTGGGCGCGCTGGTACCGAATGCCGGAAGGATTCGCAGATAGAAACTATACCCCGCCGGGTTGATGTCAGGGTCGATGGCGACCCCGTTGGCGATCGCCCACATCCAGCCGCTATTGCCGGCGATGTTGGCACCTCCGAATTGCAGGGCGGAGCAAACGATTGTCCGGACTGCGCCACCGCTTTTTGCAATCAAAGTGATGTATGGCAAGCGCTGCCTCTCGTTATTCTTGTAAAGTACGGCAAAAGAAACGGTCCTGCCTATCATCGATATGGCTTCCGCGTTACGGAAATTGCGCGTAAGCCCGGCGATCTGGCTGCCATTTGGATAGAGGGCGAGGCTGCTTGCGAAGGACGGGGAGAAGGTGATGTCGGTAGCTTTGGTGGCGGAACCTGGCGAGGTCATGCCCCAACCTGTCGGAACGGAACCAGTCCAATCGGTGAAATCGCCATTGCCGATGAGATTGGCAGCAGGCAGCTTTGGCCAGCAAGGTGTCTGGAAGTTGTTATCGCTTGCCGATCCCAGATAGGAATTGAACAGGGTCCGGGCAATCAGCCGGGATCCCGCCTCGTTCGGGTGAATATTGTCCCGATAAAGGGCGGCGTCCTTGCCCTTCGCCAGAAATGCGGCATGCGTATCCACCAGCGTGAGGTTCGGATGGGCTCGGCCCAGGTCGAGGATTGCCTGATAGACCTTGTCGTAACCCGTCCCATCCCGCCACGGGTTCTGGGTGGTGATGAGTTGTGGAGCGTTTGGCCACTGCCATTCAGTCATTCCCAGCGGTCCGAGCAGGGTGGATCGTCCGGAGCTCAAAATGCCGCCGGACGCTTCGAAGGTCTGCATATTGTGGCCCTGATGCATGATGCAGAGATCGGGACGGGGAATCTTCAGCGCTGCTGCGCGCTGTTCCGCAAGCATGTAACCCGCCATGCCGCCGGGCAGCGTCGCAAGATAGAGCGTCAGCGTCGCCTCCTTACCGGCGCGCAGCGTGACCGGGGCCGCATAGGTTTTTGGCCCGGTGGTGGCGCTCGTCTCCCATTCCGCCCAACGGTATAAAACAACAGTCGTATCGTGCAGATCGCCAAGCATCATCGCAAATTGTTGAAATGGTCCGGCTTCGGCATGGGCGGTGCTGTCGCCGTTCACGAAGATCGTGGCATTCTGGCCGGCCGCCAGACGGGCCCGCAAGGGCGAGAACGCGGTCAGGGAAAAACCGATGTCACCCATGTTTCGGGGACGTATGCCGAGCGTTAAGCCGATCATGCCACCACCTCTTCCGTTCGCGCCGTATATATGCATATGTTGTGTTCGGGCGGTGTCATCGTTCGTTCTCCTGGTCTGGCTTCAGAATAGTTCCGCCACGAGGACCGGGGAAAAATGCCGGGCGCGAAACAGAAAACAGTGCGTGAAAACGAGCGTCAGGAATTTTTCTCTGATTTCGCTTGAAGTATAAAAATAGAATATTATTCTAGAATTATTGTTATTATTGAATTTTATTACAAGAAAAGGTTTAAGGCTGGTGTTTTTATCTGGCGACATGCGGTTCCACGCGGTTTTCGGTGAAGATATTCACGTCGCTTTCGGGCAGGTTCGTTCTTTTTGCCGGCCGGCTGTTCATGCCCGCAATCACAGACAGGTGCATCGTCGGTCCTCTCATCCGGCAGGAGAGACGCCATGACATCCGCTCTTTTCGTCAGCCATACCGGAGAGAAGGGCGGCGCCGAACTTTTTCTGACGGACCTCGTCAAGGCGGGCCCGCACTCCTGGCGCGCCTGTTTTCTCAGTGGCGGTGCGGCCGCAGATGATCTCGTTGATGCAGGGCGGGCTCCGATCATGCTGTCTGCCGGAGAAAAAATGCTGTCGATCCGCCGCAACGCGTCCTTCGGGGCCCTGTTGCACGGGGCGGCCGACGTGATGGCGGTTGCCTGGCAATTGAGCCGGGAGGCGAGGCACTATGATGTGATCTGCGCCAACTCGCAAAAGGCGCTTTTTGTCTGTGCCTTGGCCGCGAAGCTCAGCCGCCGGCCGCTTGTCTGGATTTTACACGATATCGTCACCGATCCGGCTTTCAGCGCCACCAATCGCCGCGCCTCGCTGGCATTTGCGCGCCTTTTCGCCAGGCTGGTGGCTGTCAATTCCGAAGAGACGGGCCGGGCTTTCATCGAGGCCGGCGGCGAGGCGGATAAGGTTCGCATCGTTTACAATGGCTTCGACCCTGCGAAAGCAAGGGTTTACGAGCCTGGCACCGCCGCGCGGCTGCGTGCGGAACTGGGCCTTGGTCCGCAACCGCTTGTCGGCCTTTTTGGCCGGCTGAGCGAATGGAAGGGACAACATGTGTTTCTGGACGCGATTGCGGCGATGGAGGGCGTGCAGGCGGTCATCGTCGGCGGTGCGCTTTTCGGGCAGGAGGCCTATGAGGCGCGCATCCGCAAACAGGCGTCCCGTCTCGGTCTCGAGGGTCGCGTCCGTTTTCTCGGTTTCCGCCCGGATGTGCCGGAACTGATGGCGGCGATGGATGTGGTTGCTCATACCTCGATTGTTGCCGAGCCCTTCGGCCGTGTGGTGGTGGAGGCCATGATGTGCGGGCGTCCGGTTGTCGCCACGCGCGGCGGCGGTGTTACCGAAATCATCCGTGACGGCGAAACCGGCCTTCTCGTGCCGCCGGGGGATGCATCGGCGCTGGCAGCGGCGATCGGCTGTGTCCTGTCGCAACCAGCACTGGCGGAAAGGCTGGCGCAAAAGGGGCGGGAGGATGTGAGCCAGCGTTTCTCGCTGGAGGAAACCTGCCGCTCCGTTTCCGCGCTACTGACGGAGGCGGCGTGAAGTTTCGTCCGGCGATCGACAGGAACAGGCAATGCCGGCAGGCGGAAGGGTCAGGATGCGCATTCTCGTAAACATGCCGAGCCAATATGGTGGCAAGGCCTCTGGTGTGGCCCGCGTGACCTTCAGCCTGCTGGAGCGGCTGCTGGAGCAGACGGGTGATGACTATGTTCTGCGCTCTCCCTGGACGCGGGCGCAACTGCCTGAAAACCTGCGCGACAGCCGCTTGCAGCTCATCCAGATCCCACGGCCGCGCGTCATGGTTTTCGATGTGGTGCGTCAGGCCGCGATGCTGCCCGCGCTCTGCCGCCGGCACGGTATCGATGTACTGTTTAATGCCGATCCTTTCGGAAGTCCCCTCGGCGGCAAACGGCGTCTCACCCTTGTTCATGATCTTTATTTCAAAACCATTCCCGAACAGATCGGCTGGCGGGCGACCCTGACGACCGATTTCATCTTTAAGCTGATGATGGCCGGTTCGGATCGGGTCATCTGCGTATCCGAAGCGACGCGGAAGGATCTGGGGCGTTTCTATCCAGCCGCTGCCGATAAGAGCATCACCATTCATTCCGATAGCACGCTGAATGTCGATCCCGGGGTTTTCGACACGCTGCCGCCTGTTCCCGGACGCTACATACTGGCGGTCGGAAACGCGACGTCCAATAAGAATTTCGCTCTCCTGGGCAAAGCCTTTGCCATACTCGGTAAAAAATGGCCGGATTTGCGCATCGTGCATGTTGGCCGCGACGAGGCGGAGGAAATCGCCGGCGCGCTGGACGATCCGGAATTGAAGGCCCGGCTGATCCGGCTTTCCGGCATAGATGACCGGCAACTGGCCGAACTTTACCGTCACGCAGCCTGCCTTTGCGTCCCCTCCACCTATGAAGGCTTCTGCCTGCCGGTGCTGGAGGCGCAGCAGCTGGGATGCCCGGTCGTCTGCTCCAATCGTTCGGCAACACCGGAGATTGCCGGCGAAGGCGCCCTGACTTTCGATCCGGCGGATGCCCAGAGCCTTGTCGACACGCTCGAGAGACTTTTGGATAATCCGGAATTGGCAGAAAATCTCCGCCTGGCGGGTCATGAAAACCGCAAATTATATTCGTGGCGGAAGGCGGCGGAGAGCTACGCGCGGCTTTTCAAGCAAGGAGCCGCAGCCTGAAGAGGGGCGCTGTCGTCACGCTCATGCGGTTTTGCACACATCCGCATAGAGCTTCTCATACGCCGCGACGACCCCTTTGGGCTCAACGCCTTGACGAATTCGCTCCCGGGTTTCAGGTGTTTCCGCAAGCATGGCGGGATTGCGCATCGCCTCTGCCATGCGTGCGGCCAGTTCGGCGGCATTGCCCGGGGCGAACAGGTGTTCCGGCCTGTCCGCGCCGATCTGTTCGGCGACACCCGCAAGATTTGAGCCGATGACGGGTACGCCGCGCAAAATGGCTTCAGCGACTGTGCGGCCGAAAGCCTCCGGCCATAGGGGCGGCACGATGAGGCAATCTATGCCGGCGAAGAAACGATCAGCCTCCACATAGCCCGGAAATTCGACAGGCAGGCCGGCTGCCTTTTGCTGATAGGCCTCGATGCCATCCGGCGCGCGGCCCGCCATGACCGCTCGCCAGCCCTGCGGCGGCAAAAGCCGCAACGCTTCTATCAGCAAGTCAGCCCCTTTCGCCGCTTCGATGCGGCCCAGATAGCCGAAAACCAGCGGCTCGCCGGGCGTGCGGGGAATGCGCGGTTCTGGCGAATCGGGTGGTGAGATGGCATTCCAGATCACCGTGCGGCGGTTTTCGGGAACATGGGTAAAAAAGCCTGCCCGCACGTGGCGTTCGACGATATCGCGACCGACGCCGGCGAGAGCATCGACCGCGCATTGGCAACGCCGGTGGAGATAAGAAAAGGCACGGCATTTTTTGCTGCTGCCATCGCAGATATGCCCGTCATGAAACAGGGAGCCATTGGTGCACATGCTCGTGAAATCATGCAGCGAATGAACCAGTGGAACGCCACGCTTGCGGATCATCGGCCAGATCAGCGGCGTCAGTTCCGATAGCGAATGGGTATTGACCACGTCCGGCCGGAAATCATCGATGACACGCGCAAGCCGGCGAACGAGGCGCGGATCCAGCTGCACCGCGATCTTATAGTATTTTCGCTTCCATTCCGGTTGTTGCCCCCAGTCGCCGATAAAGAACGGCGTGGTATGCCCGAGGCGGTGAATGGTGAAACCGTCGCGTTGTTCCGCTGCCTGCTCTTCACGCGAGATGGCGGCCACCGCGACGGTGTGCCCCTTATCCGCAAGTCCACGCGCGAGGTCTTCCACGAATACTTCCGCGCCGCCCACCCGATCGGGAGAAAACAGCGAGGTTATTTGCAATATCCGCATGCTCAAATTCCTGCGCCTTCAAGATCACGAAACCTGTTTTGCATTCATAAAATCCGTTATTGCAGACGAAGCGGCGTTTGGACTGTCTGGCCTGAATGTCCCGGCGCCGGCATTGCAGCGTCTTCCGGAAATTGTCTCCGCCGTTTGCGGCCTTCCCGCTCCATTCCGGGCGGGTTCAGGCAAAGCGTGACGACCGGGGCGAGGAAAACGGCATAGGCCATGGCAAAGCCTGGAATCTGCAGCGAAAAATCAAGCGTCGAATGCAGCAGGACGAGTAGCAGCGCGGCAAGGCCGAGATGAGAGGCATAACGATAATTTCTGCGTTTCAGTGCCCCGCGAATGAAAATCACCAGTTGGATGAGCACAAAAAAAGCGAGATAAAACGGGAAGGCCGCGCCGAGTGTCAGCAGCCCTTCGGCGTAGACGTTGTGGGCATGGGTGACGACGGCGTCCACCCCGCACCGCGCCACATGATAGGGCGCGTAGATTTCCGTAAAGCTTGCAAGGCCCGACCCTTGCGGCCAATTGTCGGCGATGGCGCGGGCGATGCCCGGCATATAACAAAAGCGCATGTCATCTTCCAAACGCGTTTCCATGCGAAGCGCCACCCGACTGGCGAAAAGCGCGAAGAGGGCGATGGCGATTGCGATCAGGAGCGCGGCACGACGTCTCGTCCCGCGCTGCCTACGCCGGCTGAAGGCCCCATTGCGGCCGGCTCTGGGGGGAGAGTTGAACACAATCAGCAGGATCAGGACAATCAGCGCTGCGAGGCTTGAGCCGATCCCCGCACGCGATCCCGTCAGCATCAATGCGATGAAACAAAAGCCCGCGAGGACGCCAAGAAAAGCGGCCCTGCGGATGAGCTGTTTCTGCTCCGCCGGCACGGTGAGGCGATTTGCAACGAGCGCCTTTACCCTGGCCCAATCCGGAGCGAGGAGGCTTTTGTGTAATAGTACGGCGAGCGTGAGAAGGATGAGACCGAAGAAGGTCGCGGCGGTATTGCGATTGACAAAAAGGCCGGTAAGGCTGCCGAGGTAGAAGCGCTTCTGGATGAGGCCGAGAGCTTCGGGAAAAAGCACGAATTGCACGATGGAAAACAGCGCGAGCCAGCCACCGGCGATTGCGAACCATCGCAGCGTCTTTGCCGCACGCTCGTCGCTATCGAAAAGCACAAGGCCGGCCATGAAGGCGCCGAAGGGCAGGGCGGCGCTCATGAGGCCGAGCCGGTCATCCGCCGGCGTCAGTGAGATTGTGGCGGCTGGCGCAGTCTGCATGAACATGGCGGCGGTGGACCATGCCGGATTGAGGCGCGCGATGCCGGGTATGTAGGAGGTCTGCAACAGCACCTGAACGATGAGCGCTCCCAATAAAAGGCAGGCTGCTGCGAGTACCTTGCCCGCACCGGCCTTCGGTGGTCCGAACAGGAGGATTCCTGGCACCAGCAGGAGATAGATCCCGGCCGTGACGACGATGCGACTTTCTATTTCCGTTGCGCCCCTATTGAGAAGCGCCAGCAGAAATATTGCCCAGAATGCGGCTATTGCGACCGGCCGGACATAGTCCCGAACCGCCACGAGTGGGGGCTGCGAGGAGGAGAGCGGTTCTGATCGGGCTTCGGTGAGCGACATATCTTTGGGCTTTGTCGGAATTGTTTGTGGTGGCTATGCCGCGAATATCGACGAGGCTCAGCCGTTTCATTGTTTCAGATCATGACAGCGGCGCGGGACGTTTTGTGTCTGCCGACGGTGGCTTTGGGCAGACTTCCGCCAGGGTCCATCGCAGGATTTCCCCCTGCCTGCCGCAGACGACGGCCGTATCCGCCTCGCGGGTCGTCTCGGCCTCGGGCAAGGTGTTCTTCGGAAACTGCTGCCACATCACGAAACGCCCACGGATCAGATTGGCATCGGCAGGCCCATAGAGCTGGGAGAAATTCATCAGCACGGCGACTTCCATCGGCGAGGCGTTGCGCAGCGAGCGAACCATGGCAAGACGCAGCCAGACATCGCCATTTGCGGGAAAACAAGAGAGCGAATGGCGAATAAAGGTTTCGGCAAAACCGAGACGCGTCGCGCCGGGATCGGATGCCGGATCGACGCCATTTGCATCGAGATCGGCTAGAACGAGCCTTAGTCCGGCTTTGACGATATCCGAACGGCAGATTTTTTCGCTAACGATGGGCTGGAGTTCAGGGACCGTTTCCGCAAGGAGATCTGGCGCGAGGCCATTATTGTCGTCGGCGATCCGCGCCAATGCGACAATATCGGAAAACCGCCGGCTTTGCGAAAAGGCCTGCGCCGCCACGGACAGGACAAAGATGGAAATGACGAGGACCGGTACGACCGCGAGGATTTTCCGCAGGCGCACCACACCGTCACGCCTGGTCATGGTAATATCGTGTATAGCGCGAATGATAATATTCGCTCGACCCATAGGCGCGATAAAGCTTCAGCTTTTCGGTGTCCACCTTGTTGAGGACGACGCCGAGGCACTTCTTGCGGATATGAACCTCATTCTCCACCGTGTTCCGCACTGCCCTGCGGGCGGTTTTGCCCCATTCCGTGACGAAGATGAAACCGTCGATCCGCCCCGCCATGGCGCGTGCATCGACCACCGGCCCGAGCGGGGGGAGGTCGACGATGATATAATCGAAAGCATTGCTCACTTCGGCCAGCAGCTTGTGCATTTGCGCCGAGGTCAGCAGTTCGGAGGAATGAGGGACACGCTGTTTGACCACCGTGGGCAGGAAAGCGAGCCGTGTCTTTTCGTCACGAAGCAGCACATCCTGCACGCTGCGGCCTTCCAGCAATACTTCGAGCAGGCCTTCGCTCGCGTGACGCGCCATGGCGCGCGTTGCGCCGGGATTGCGAATATCGGCATCCAGCAGCAGGACCCGCGCACCCTGCCCGGCAAGCAGCTGCGCCAGATTGATGGAGATCGTGGATTTCCCTTCGCTCGGCAAGGCTGAGACGACACCGACAATCCGCGCTCCGCTTTTGGCGGGAATACCGAGATCGATGGCGAGCCTAGTGCTGCGCAGGGTTTCGGCGAAGGAGGAGAGCGGATGGTCGACCGCGTAACGCGCAACGCTGGTGGGGCGCGTAAGGGCCGGATGGCCGCCTTCCTGATCTTCTATTATGGCCTTGTTGTTCTGGATGAGCGGGGTATTGCCGAGGAATTCCAGCCCGAGAACGTCTCGAACCTGTTCCCCGGTGCGGAAAAACCGGTCGCGGAATTCACGGAACATGGCGATGCCGCCACCGGCCGCAGCGCCCATGATCATGAACAGGGCCAAAATGAGGGGCTTGTTCGGCTTGCTCGGAATTCTGGGCGGCATCGCCTTGGAAATCACGCGCGCTTCCGTCACGGGGAAGGATTGCTGCTGCATCGCTTCCTGATATCGCTGCAGGAAGGTCTGGTACATGTTCTTGTAGGTTTCGGCTTCGCGCTGCAATTCGCGCAGCTGAACCTGTGTCTCGCTGGCCGAGTTGCTGATGTCGGTCGCCTTGGCGACACTTTCGGCGAGCGACTTTTCCCTCGCTTCCGAGACTTCCAGATCGCTTTTGTAACTTTGCGCGATGCGGCTGATTTCCTGGAACATCAGCCGTCGGTATTCCTGCATTTCATTACGCAGACGTACCGCCTGAACGTGGTTGCTGCCGAGCCTGCCGGTGATTTCCGCTTCGATCTTGGAAGCTTCGAGATATTTTTTGCGCAGGTCGTTGGCGACCGAGCTGTCGAGAATATCGGTAACGACCGCATCGACATCGTCGGTGGCGAGAATATGTTCGATGCGTTGCACCCGCGCCCTTGCCCTGGCGGTTTCCGACTGCGCCAAAATCAGAGCGCTATTGGATTCCGCCAGCTGCTGATCGGAGAGCAGGCTGTTATTGCCGGTCGAGATCAGATTATGTTCGGCGCGAAACTTCTGCACGGCCAGATCGGTTTCGAGCGCCCGCTGGCGCAGCTCGGCAATACGGTCGGACAACCAGTCGCTGGCCCGCCGCGTCGCCTCATATTTGGAATTCAGCTTGTCCAGCAGATAGGCCGAGGCCACGGCATTGACGATCTGCGCGGCGAGCACCGGCGATGTCGAATTATAGGTGAGTTCCAGCGCGTAGGTCCGGCCGATGCGCTTGACGCTGAGGCCATCGAGCAGCTGGTCCGACAGCGATCTCTTCAGGGTTCCATTATCAACCACCGCCTCTTTTTTCGCTGGCGAGAACCATTGCGAAACATTGACGAGCGAGCGGATCGTGCCGAATATCGAGCTCAGAAGCGACGCACGCGTTGCCCTGAATTCCTGATTTTCCGTGAGATTGAGACTATCGACAACGGCAAGCCCGATGGTTTCCGATTGCAGCACCTCGACCTGACTGAGAATGGAAGCCTCATCCTCTATGACTCCGCCGATTGTCGAAAGCTGTTCGACAATCTGGCTGTTATTGCGGTCGATCAGCAGCGTCGCCGTCGCCGAATAGATCGGAACGGCCGTTGCGGCAAAGGCGAGGCCGATTGCCCCGGCGACTGCCACCGCGGCAAGCACGATGCGCCACTGCCGGCGAAACATCGCAAGAACGGCGTCGATATCGATAAACTCGGACGTCAGCCCGCCTTTATCGTAGTCAGCCATCGTCAGGGGATCGTGCCTTTGCAACAACTGTCAGCCTCGCTCTTTTAGGCGGGCGCAGCGCCCGCCAAGTCACGGTTGCATCACAGAACTGGCAGCAGCCTTCCCTTAGGGAAAGGCGACAAACCCAAACTCAAACGGGACTTGTGCTCGTCGTCGTGCTGGTGCTGCCGGTTGAAAGCGATCTGCCGCGGCCAGCCGGCGGGCTTCCGCCACCCGCCTGTGCGGTGCCGCCTGCGGCACCTGCCGTTCCCGAACCGCCGATGCTGTTGGCGCTTGCCGGCGAGGAACCGGCGCCGCCGATCGGCGAAGCCGCCGCTGCGGCCGCCGCAGGGGCGGCCGGACCGGCAGCCGTTCCTTCGATATTCTCGCTAAAGGCGATCAGCAGATCGGCGGGTACGTTGGCACCCTTTGTCTGCAACTGGATCGCTGCTGCGAGTATCGAATTGCCGTTCCTCATCGCGGTGGCGTGGGCAAGGGCCAGGCCTTCGCCGACGACTTCGGAGAAGTCCTTGTTACCGACCTTCTGAGCCAGTGCGACGATGGTCGGCAACTGGCCGGAGTCACTCAGGATGAGGCTGGAAAGCTGTTCGGAGAACTGTGCCGCGCTGGTGGAAATGGCGATGATCGGAAACCCGCTCGTCACTTTTCCGGTTACGTCGGCCGCTGCCGCATCCGTGCTGGAAGCGATGGTGACCAGGTCCCTGATCATACCCTGCGTCGGAGACTGCTTGAACAGTTCCGCTGCGGCAATCGAAACCGTGTCCGGATTGGTGGTGTTGACGCGGCTCAGAAATGCAGCGGTGGTTTCATCGGCGGCCTTGACGGGTGCGCCTGTTACAGCGCTCTCAACCGAGGGCGCCTGCTGCGGTGCGGCCGGCGGTGACGTTTCCACGTTCTGTGCGTTGGCGACAGCGGAAAAGAGACCCATGCTGGCAATAAACATCGCACCAACGAGCATCGAGCCGTTACGAATGCGGGGCATCCAACTCTCCAAATCTTTTAAAATACGACTTTAAATACATCCAATGCCGGGCAAGATTACCCAACATCTAAAATTTCTTTTTAAATCGCACAGCCCAAGCAAAGGATCAAGCGCTAAAATAAACCTGCGGCGGAAAGCATCACCTATTGTTAACGGCCGCCCTTGCCTTTCTCCGGTTTGTTCATGATACGGCGACTTTCCGTGGCGCTGTTATCAGCCGCTCACGCAGCCAGATATTGGCCGGCGTTTCGACAAGGACGTGGAAGGTGTGGGCTATGGCGACGGTGCTGACGACGATGACGAGATAAACGAGGTTGCTCCATTCAGGCGGGAACGTGACGCCGCCGAGCGCAATCTTGAAGCCCTGGAAAATAAACGGGTGCAGCAGGTAAAGCGCATAGGATGAATCGCCGAGTTTTGCCAGCGGCCGTGCGAAACGGGGCAGGGAGATGTTTCTGGTCAAGGTCGCCGCTGCCATCAGCAAAATCGCGCCGCCGCCGAAAACCAGCAGCCGCGAAAAGGAATAACAGCCCGGGTCGCACTTGAATCCTATCCTGCTCAGATCGGTCAGCATCCAGATCGCCAGGCCGCACAGGGCCGTTGCAAGCCCGAGCAAGGGCGGCAGGCGAACGCCTCGCAGGAAGAGGACTGCAATGAACATACCCGCGACGAATTCGAGAATGATCGGCTTGAACCAGAAGCTGAACGGCAGGCCGAGATCGAAGGCGGAGCCGATCATGACAGCGGCAAACAGCACGCCGGCTGTCGTGAATACCGCGCGCTCCAGCGGCAGGAAGATGAACGCTGCGAAAACGATGTAAAAGAACATCTCGTAATTCAGCGTCCAGCCGAGATCGATCAGCGGAAACGGATAGGCGTCGCCATAACCCATGCTGTCATAGGGGATAAACAGGTAGGAGGTGAGGATCGACTGTAACGGTGGAAAGGCCTTTGCACTGATAAGGGGCACGCTGGCGGCTATGGCAAGCCGCAGGGTCAGCACAAACCAGTAAAGCGGAACGATGCGGAGAAACCGGCGCAGCAGAAACGCCGAACGGCCGCCTGCCGCTGCGAAATAGGGCCGGGACGCATAAACGATGACAAATCCGGAAATGACGAAAAACAGGTCGACACCGCCGCCCAGTCGCAGTAGATGCAGTGGAAAAAGCGTGAATTGCCAGTTCACGTCCGCGTGCAGCGCAACAATCATGGTTGCCGCGACGGCGCGCATCACCTGAAGAACATCAAGACGTTGCGACCCGGCAGCGGGCGCTTCTTTAAAGTTTTTCATCATCGTCAATCTGTAAAAATAAAGATATATTTAGTATTATATTGCGCCCGCTTTTGCGGGGCGGAAGTCCAGTATTCAAGCAGGCTATCATGCAATAACGCGACGCGATACACACAATTTTGCGATGCGGCATTTCGTCGGTGCCATTCAGAAAACTTCCAGAACCGTAAGCTGGTCGCTGACCGAAAGCCGGTATTGCCCGCTTTCCTGCGTGATTGTCTGTTGGCTCACGGAGCCGTCATCGCGGAAACGGTGTGCGATAACGTGACTATGCTGGCCGGCCACCGAAAATGTCGCAATCCGTTCGGCGGGCGGGTTTTCGATGCGGGCCGGCCATTGCCAGCCGGAAATTCCAAGCCAGACGGGCACGAGCAAAGCACCGTCCGGTCTCACCAAATGCATCGACGACCTTTGGGAATCGGCAGTGAGGAAATCGAGCCGTCGTTCCTCCGGCCCGGTTTGCCGTTCTGCCCTGCAGAGGGAAAGAAGGGCGCGAACGGCCTCGTAAGCGGGGGTGCGGCTCAGATCGTGGCGGAGGAGGCCGAAGGAGGATTCCGGGTTTGTCTGATCGGCGGCGAAGCTTGAAACCATTTCATAGATGTAGGACCGGCGGATACCGCTGATGAAGCACCAGAGCAGCATGCGCGGCATATAGCGCGCCTTGATGCCTTCTGTGACGGGGAAATGAAAGGTCTTGGTTTGCAGCGAGGTATGATAGCCCATTTCCGTGGCGAGCACCGGCCTGCCGGCCGCTATATGCGCCGAAGCGGCGACGGATTTCGAGAGTGCCCCCGGACCCATCGTTTCGGGATGCTCCATCCCGGCGTAAGCGTGGATATTGCCGTAATCGCAGGCATTTTTCAGGTCCAGCGCCAGCGCTCTGTTCGACAGGACATAACTTGGCGCCGCAATGGGCACCGCACCCAGGCGCGGAACCGAGCGGATGGCGTCGTGCAGCGCCGCCTGATGCTCCGCCGAAATTCGCGGAGCATTTTGCGGGTCCTTCGTCAGGTTAGGCTCATTGCTGCCCTCGAAAATATCGATACCCGCGTCGCACCAGTCGTAGAAATCCGCCAGTCTGTCGAGCGGCGTGGAAACGTAAGGGTTTAGATTGTCGTAACAGATGACAGTGAGGCGAACGCCAGCCGCCACGATCCGGCGCAGCCGCCGAAAGACGGGGCTGTTGCGACTGTCTCTCGCGGTGATCAGCCCGTCATCGCGCAGATGCCGGACGCCCAGTGCTTCGAGTTCAGGCACGATCCGCTCGAACTGTTCCGGATAAACGCCCGTGGGACGGGTGAAGTGACCGCACACCCCTACACTGTCCAGAAAGGCTTCGGTACTGGCCGAAGCAACCGTCTGCGCCCGTGCGGGAATGGCCTGCAAACCGGAGGCGGCGACTAATGCAAGCGGCGCGGCTGAAAGCAGGTTGCGCCGTGTCAGGCTGCCCATGGTGATCGGCGTTTTTCCATTCATCTGCGCCTCCTGGTGTGTCCGGAGAAAATATAAGCCAGACGTCATCACACGGACGTCGCCGTTTAAATGGCGATGATGCCTCTCAAGGCTTCGAAATCAGAATGTCCTGGAAGTTTTCGGCATCTACAACCGCCCTGAAATTCATGTGTTTGAAATAAAAAGATATTATCAACTCGAACATAATCACAAGCTGCAACGCAACCGATTTCTCCAGATTGCCTGCACTTTAAAGTGGCTAAACCGTAACACGAGACCGGTTCTTTTCGCAACACCGCATGGCTTTTACCGCGCCGCGAAAAAAATCACTTGAAATAGCGCCGATTCCCGTGCTTTTTGAAAAGTAGATTTTGGTAATTCATATTTTCAAACATTAGTTCTGCTCCGGCTCTTTTATTTTTGCAGATGTCTCACTGGTCTCCTGAATGAGGTGAGACGAACGAGCCCGGGATGGACGCCATAGATTTTCGATGAAGGAAAACAGAGCGTATCCGCATGAGAATTCTCCATCTTAGCAGCCTTTATCCGCCGCATATCGTTGGTGGATGCGAACGCTCGGTCGAACACCTCGCCGAGGAACTCGTTTCCATGGGACATACGGTCGGCGCCGCCTGTATCGAGCGGCAGGCCGAACCGAAAACCATGCGCAACGGCGTGACCGTTTACCGCATGTTCCACAACAACGATTTCTGGCTCGAGGACTGGCCGCAATATTCGCCGCAGCAGCGGCGCATGCAGAAGCTCAAGCAGCAGTGGAATTTCGACGTCGAAAAGCAGTTCGAGGCCGTTCTCGACGATTTCAAGCCTGACGTTCTCAACACCCACTCGCTGCTGGATGTGACGACGCTGGTGTGGCGGGCGGCGCATAAGCGCGGCATTCCGATCGTTCACACGATCTGCGAATATGATCTCCTGTGCGGCAACGCCGCCATGTTCAAGGGCGGCAAGCCCTGCGAGCACATCCATCTCGGCTGCCAGGCGGTGAATTTCACCAAGAAATTCACGCAGCGCTATATCGCGGCTGTCGCAAGCGTCGGCACGGAAATCCTCAAGACGCATGTCAATCACGGGCTTTTCCACCACATTCCGGAAAGCCTGCGCCGCGTCATCTTTTATTCCTGCACGGTTCCCGAGGGCGATCCCGTCGCCCGCCGGCAGATCGACCGCACTGGCCGGCCGCTGACCTTCGGTTATATCGGTCGTATCAATACGGAAAAAGGCGTCGGCAACATGGTCGATGCCTTCAAGGAAATCGGTCACGGCAACTGGCGCTGTCTGGTCGCCGGCCATGCGATGGACGATTCGATCGAACGTTTCACGGCTCAGGCCGGCGATCTGCCGATTGAATTCGTCGGCTGGGCGAAACCGAAGGAGTTTCTCGAAGAGATTGACGTGCTCATCGTTCCTTCCTTCTGGGCGGAACCTTCGCCACGCACGATCTACGAGGCTTATGCCATGGGCGTGCCGGTCATCGGCGCAGCCTCCGGCGGCATTCCGGAGCTGATCGGCGAGACCAACCATGACTGGCTGTTTGAGCCAGGCAACGCCACCGACCTTGCCGCCCGTATCCGCCGCGTGCTGACGCTCTCGCGCGAAGAATTACCGACGGAAGCGGATTTCGGAAACATCGTCGAGGAATCCACCTCACGGCGGGTCGGCGAAAATTATGTGAAACTCTATGAAGACGTGCTGGCGAAAAGCAAGGCTGCAGCCGCATGACGGGCCTGCGGATGCCACGCGCTGATCTTTCAGCCGCGGGCAGGGCGCCTTCCCGTGTTTCCGGGTTTTGCAGATGTTGAAGTTGGACGAAAACGCTCCCCGTCTTGAAAGGCGCTCGGTCACGAGCGCCCTGTGGAGTGCGGTCGGCGGTTATGGCAACGTCTTTCTGTCTTTCGTCGTCTTCCTCATTCTGGCGCGCCTGCTGACGCCGGACGAGTTTGGGCTTGTCGCCATCGCAACGGTTTTCGTGGATATCATCCTCGTCATCGCCCGCGGTGGATTGCCGGAGGCGGTGCTGCAGCGACCGGAGCTGGACGAAGACTATGCCGACACGGCCTTCTGGTTTTCACTCCTGTGGGGAGCCGTGCTGTGCGCTTTGCTTTCGCTGGCGGCGCCTTTCCTCGCGGGCCTGTTTGGAATTGCAGAACTCAGCCCGGTCTTGATGGCGCTCTCCACCGTACTCTTCATTATGGGTGCCGGCACCATTCATGAAGCCCGCCTGCAGCGTGAGTTCGCGTTTCGCAAGCTTGCCATGCGTGCGCTCCTGTCCAATTTTCTTGCCGGGGTGATCGCAATCGCTCTGGCCCTGAATGGGTGGGGCGTATGGGCAATGGTCGTGCAGAGGCTGATTGCCAGTCTTGTGACGACTTGTATGAACTGGATTGCCTGTGGATGGATCCCGCGTCCGCGTTTCATCAGAGCCTATGTAGCGGATCAGTGGAGTTTCGGGTCGCGCATCTTTGCGGCAAATTTCCTGGTGGGTCTCAATGTCCGGCTGCAGGAGCTGATTGCCGCGACCTTTCTCTCGACCGCGGCCGTGGGGTACATCCGGTTGTCATGGCGGTGCATCGATCTCGTCAGTCAGCTGGCCGTCATTCCACTGACATCGGTGGCGTTGACGAGCTATGCACGCATCAATGCCGAGAACAAATCCCTCGAACATGCCTATTTCGGCTTCATCCGGCTGTCGGGCATCATTGCTTTCCCATGTTTCCTCGGTCTTGCGGCCACGGCGCCTGTTCTTGTTCCCGTTGCTTTCGGCGAAAACTGGGCGGCCGCCGCACCGGTCACGCAATTATTGTGTCTGACAGCTTTGCCGTTTGTCGCCAATTCATTCGTCTGGCCACTGCTGACCGCCATCCGGCAGGGCGGAAAAACCCTGTACCTGTCGTTTTTGCAGGTTGTTATCGGCTGTGGGCTTGGTCTGGCCGCTGCGCCTTTCGGCTTGGTGGCGGTTACTCTCGCTCATGTCGTGCGGGCTTATCTGACTTGGCCGGTCGCTTTGGTCAGTGTCCGAAACAGCGCCGGCATTTCGATAGGCGGCACGCTTCGCACCTGCATGCCACCGCTCATCGCGGCCTTCACCATGGCTGTTCTGGTTAGCGGTCTTTACTGGATGATGGGGGAACGTTTCTCCAAACCGGTAACACTATGCCTGCTGGTCTCGGCAGGGGCGGTGATCTATCCGGCTCTGCTTTTTATCACCATGCCCGGGGACATACGGGGGGTGCTCAAAGAGGCCAGGGCGCTTTTTTCACGAAAATGAAATTGCAGAACGACTTAATTTCAGGACGAGGTTCCAATGAAGACGATTACCATTCTCGATACAACCGTAGCCTCGGACAATCTCGGCGATCAGATCATTCTCGATGCCGTCAAGGAGGTGCTGCTTGAGGTTGTTCCTCAAGCTTATCCCTATCATGTGGCGACGCATGAATATATGACGAACGTCTCGAAATCGCTGCTGCGCAAGAGCGAAGCTGCCTTTGTTGCCGGCACCAATATTCTCGCATCGAACATGGAAGCCCGCGTTTTGTGGAAGTTGCTGCCGTGGGATGCATTCGCCTTCCGGGAGGCTGTTCTGCTCGGCTGCGGCTGGATGAATTACATGAAACAGCCGAACGCTTATTCGCGCTGGATTCTGAAAAAAATTCTGTCGGATGAATTCACACATGCGGTGCGTGATAATTACACCGCCGAAAAACTTAGGTCATTGGGCAAGAAGGTTCTGAACACCTCTTGCCCGACCATGTGGGGCCTTGATCCGGACCATTGCAGGTCCATCCCTACTTCCAAGGCCTCTTCCGTTGTCACAACGCTGACCTTCTACCTCAACCGCCAGGAGGAGGACAAGAAGATGATTGAAATTCTGAAGGATCGTTACGACAACGTCTATTTCTGGCCGCAGCAGCGCGAAGATGCGGCTTATCTTGCTTCCATGAATATTTCCGGGCTGAAGTTCATCGATCCGACGCTCGCGGCCTATAACCACTTTCTTGATAATGAGGATGTGGATTTCGTGGGAACGCGCCTGCATGGCGGCATTCGTGCGATGCAGAAATTTCGCCGTGCCCTAATCGTCAAAGTCGACAACCGGGCCACGGAAATTTCCAAGGATACTGGTTTGCCGGCCATGGATCGTAAGGATTTCGACAGAATGTCGAACTGGATTTCCGGGAGCGGGGTGCCGCCGATAAAGTTGCCGGTGGAGGCAATCGAAAGCTGGAAACAGCAGTTCAGGAGAGCGTGAAAACTCCGCAATCCGTCGCGCGCGCGCATCAGGGTCGTCTTTCTGGAAATGAGCCGATTGTTCATCTCAACCGATCAGGTGCAAGCCCGCATCCGAAAGCCTGAGAACGGTAAGCCTGCCCGTGGTGAATGCACCCGTGTCGATGCCGATCCGTTGCGGGCCGGTTTCCGGTTCGGTTACCGGCGTGTGGCCGTGGATGACGACGAGGTCCAGCCCGGCCCCCTGCGACAGGAAAGGTTCCCGGATCCAGAGCATGTCCTCATCCGTCTGCGCCTCCAGCGGCAATCCCGGTCTTAAGCCGGCATGCACGAAAATATAGGGTCCTATCCGGGCGTAGATCGGCAGGCTGGATAAAAGCTGGCGGTGGGGTTGCGGAATTGCGCCGAGCAGGGCGTCCCTGAATGGCTGCAGTCTCAGGCGGCCCTTTTGCAGGAAATAGTCGATATCGACGCCGTAGGATAAAAGCGTCTGGCGGCCACCGAAGTCCAGCCAGTGCATATTCTGCTGCGGATTTTCGAGAAAATCATGGAAGAGCTGCTCATGGTTGCCGCAAAGCGCAATGCGGCGCAGCGGCGCGGGTGGCGGCTGCAGCAAATGTTCGAGAACGCCACGGGAATCGCGTCCGCGATCGACATAGTCACCGAGGAGAACGACCAGCGCGGGAGAAGGGTCAGGCCCCAGATCGGCAAGGATTTTCCGCTCCGCCTGCAACAGCAGGTCGAGGCTGCCATGCACGTCGCCAATGGCATAGATCGGGAAGGAGGCCGGCTTGTCACCAAGGTCAATTCTGCGCCGCCTCCGGTCGTCGCGGGAGGCTGGTTGTTTACGACCGCGAATCCAGTTGAGCACCTTGGGCATAGCTGCCGATACTGTCTCTCCCGCACAAGGTCAAGAGCGTTTAAGGCGGCTGTCGCATCGCCCGCCAAAGCTGCGTTGACGCGCCGATTCTGTGGGGAAACAATACCCGTTTTGACGGTCGAAAGATACGGCGCCTTGAACCGTCAACCGAAATGCCTGCCGTCCGAAAGGGCGGCTTCGGCCTGAAACCGTGTTCTAGAGTTTCAGCCAGACACGCGGGTCTTCGTGCGACTGGATCTTGATCCATTTCAGATCCACCGCTTTCCATGGCTTGACGACATTGGTGCGGTTATCCAGCACCAGATCGCCCTGGCTGGTGCTGACCACCAGAACGGCATGTCCTATGCCATCCGTTGTGCGGGCTGTTGCGATGCGCAGGGCGCCTGAAGGCCAGCCGGCGCGCAGGAGGCGTTGCCGCTTGGTCACCGCGAAATCTTCGCAGTCGCCGCTTGCCGGGTTCAGTTTCCAGTCGTCTTCGCCGTCCTGTTCGCTGGCATAGATTATCGAGGTGTTGATCTCGGCGTTGATGCGCTGGAGTTCGGTGCGCTTCTGCTTGCTCAGTTCCACCGTATCGCGGTCGCCAATCCGCAGGCACTGGTCGGCGGCGCTTTCACAGAATTTCGCAAAGGCAATGGGTGCGATGGTGGGACGGCTCGTGGTCATGAACTGGCCGGGCCGCGAGGCGCCGGGCTTCTGGGCAAGGCCACCGAGCTGGACGGCTGATGCCGTTGTCGCAACACTTGCCGCCACGCCGGCAGCGACGACAAAAATCTTTGCCAGACGGATTGTTCTCTTCGCCATGTCCTTGCCCCTGCACAATTGTCTTGTCTTGTGCCTGGCACCATAGCGACCCATTCTTGCGGGCCGTTTAAGTCGATAGATTGCATTTTAACGAAATCTAATTTTGTTACAGCGCGCTGAAAACAGCCGGAAAGCCGGGGTCGCGCTCACCTGCAGCGGGTCCTGCCCTCGGTGTCGACAATACAGGTCTGCTGCGGGACAGCCCGCCTGAGTTCACGCCGGGTCTCGGGGAAGGCGCGGCTTGCCGGCGGCCGGTCGTAATTTCGGTAAACTTCGAAATTGCGCCCGCCGATCGTTCCCTGCGCCCCGCCGCGGCCATCCGGTGTCACTTCCAAATTCTGATACTGCTGGGCATGGGCGCCCACGGAGAGGAAGATCATGGCGGTCAGAACACCGGCCGCCAGTCCGCCCCGGAATGCTGCCGCTTGCTGCCCGCCCAACCACATGACCGTTCCTCCCTTGCCGCACATTTGCCATGCCCGGCGCGCATTGATTTTCCAGTCGTCCGTCGGGGGTAATCATATCACCGATAGTGCATCCGGTGTGAGAAGGATTTGTGCCTGGCGAAGGCCCGAATCGCCTTCCTGCCGCATCGGCCAGCGGTGTCACAACGCCAGGAGGTGTCACCGCTGGCCGATGCGGCAGGAAGGCGAAAAAGGCCATTCTACGGCTCAAAAATTAAGCTCTTCGCCGCTGCATTTATAGGCTTCACAATCCTGTAACAACGGACCTAATATACAAGTGCAGATGCCGAATCGCTCAGGAGAAGCCCTTGACGATTGCAGTTTCACCACAGGCCCTGCCGGCGCTCGTTCTGAACGCAGACTACAGGCCACTGAGTTATTATCCCTTGTCGTTATGGTCCTGGCAGGACGCGATCAAGGCTGTCTTTCTAGACCGTGTGAACATCATTGCAGAATATGATCACGCGGTGTCGTCCCCCAGCTTTTCCATGCGGCTGCCGAGCGTCGTCAGCCTCAAGACCTATGTGCAGCCCACCCGCAACCCCGCCTTCACCCGCTTCAACGTTTTCCTTCGGGACAAGTTCGAATGCCAGTATTGCGGCACGCGGGACGAATTGACCTTCGACCATGTGATTCCCCGCGCGCATGGCGGTGAAACCACCTGGCACAATGTCGTTGCGGCGTGCTCTCCCTGCAACCTTAAAAAAGGCAGCAAGCTTCCCAAGCAGGCGGGCATGTTCCCGGCGCAGAAGCCCTTCCAGCCGACGGTTCAGGATCTGCACAATAACGGGCGGCTGTTCCCGCCCAATTATCTGCACGAAAGCTGGATGGACTATCTTTACTGGGATACCGAGCTGCAGCCCTGATCTTTCGAGGACTGCAACGCGGTTTTCCGCTTACCGGCTTTTACGGCTCGCGCCAAAAAAGGCGACTGCCGCAAGTGCAACGCTTGCAATGACATTCCAGCCCGCAAAGGAAAGGCCGAGCACCCGCAAGGCAGCGTCGTTGCAGGAGGGGGCCTTGATGGCGTTCAGATTGCCCAGCAGATCGCCGGCATTGGTGGTGATGGAAGGCGCCCCGGTTGCGCAGGTGATCGGCCCTTCCCAGAAACCCCATTCCACACCGGCGTGATAAACGCCGAGCCCGGCGCCGATCAGCATCGCCACGCCGATAAGGGCAAGCAGCAGCCGGGTGATCTGGACCGGCAATTTGAAGACGCTGGTCGCAATGGCCAATATGCCCAGCGGAATCGCGTAATAATAGGGATCGCGCTGCAGCAGGCACAGCGCGCAGGGCGTATAACCGCCAATATGCTGGAAACCGAGGGCGGAGCCGACGGTGAAGATCATTCCCGCCGTGACGCCGAGAGCGGCGAGCGTGCGGCTATTGTCGGCGGTGGTCGCATTGGCCATGTTGTTTTCCTCAAACTTCGCGAAGAAGCAGATATCCCGGACGGGCTTTCAAAAAGGCGGGCGTGATGGCGAAATTAAGTCGCCGGTCTTCACGGGGTGTAACGGGATTCGTCTAATCGAGTCCGCCGCATCTGGCAAATGAAAGCCCGGTAATACTCGGAGGCGCGCAAGCAAAGTTTCGTGAGCTTTTCGGCGGCGTGAGACCGTCGAAGAGTTCACTGACGCATGCTGGTCAAAGCTTAGAGAAATCAATGCGCTTTTAGGAAATGGTACCCCAAGCCGGGATCGAACCAGCACTCCTTTCGGAACCGCATTTTGAGTGCGGCGCGTCTACCAGTTCCGCCATTGGGGCAACGGTGGTAATGCCACGGCGTCTATCATGCTCAAGGCCATGCGTGCAACCCCAAAGCTGACTTATCCTTTTGAATTCCGCCTGTTTGCACGGGCGGTTTTCCGTCTTTGCCGGGCCGTCGATCAAACTGGTGCGGAGGGCGGCTGTGCCGGATCGCGACACCTGCAGTTGCGGCATTAGGATAATATTAGGCACCTCTAATAAATTGGAATATACGCAATTACTAATTGAATTATGATGTCAGTGTGGAGTTTCCACGCGGGGCGGGAATGGCCAAACTCATAGGGAGGAAATTATGAGGGCTTTTTCTCGCAATTTATTACTGTCCGCCTGCCTGATCCTGCCGATCAACGCCCATGCGCTGGATATCGGGATCGGTGGCGAGAATGGGGTTAACGCCAGTGTTGGCGACAATGGTAGTGGCGGGCTCGGGGTCGATGCCTCCGTTGGCGGCAGCAGTGGCGTTAACGCCAGTGCGGATGTCGGCGGCAGGAGCGGCGGCGGGCTGGGTGCGGATGTCAACGCATCGGTCGGCGGCAGCAATGGGGTCAATGCGGATGTCAATGCATCCGTGGGCGGTTCCAGCGGCGTCAATGCCGGTGTGAACGCTTCCGTTGGCGGCTCGGATGGCATCAATGCCAATGTCGGGGCCAATGTGGGGGGCTCGAGCGGTGTCGGTCTCGGCGTTGGCGTCGGTATCGGCGGCTCCGGTTCGACCGGCACGCCCGGAAATCCCGGCGGCAGCACCACCAATCCCGGCGGCTCGGGCACAGTGTCTCCGGGCGCGATGCGCAATGCTCTGCAAGCCTATAACGATATGTCGCGGACCGAGCAGATCAAGCTCGCCCGCCGTTGTGTCGATATTCTGGGCGGCGGATACGATGCGGCGCTGACGAAACTGTGCAAAATGATCCGGACGGCCTCGCGCTGAAGCAGGCTTTGCCCGTGTCAGAAAACTTCGAAGGGCGCCAACGGCGCCCTTCGGATCAATTGCCCTTGCGTCCGAAGGACAGGATCTTCTGCCGCAGGCTGCGGGCGAGATTGCGGGTGTTGCGGTACATGTCCACCTGCGTGGAAACCTGACGCACGTCCCGGTCGCTGTTCTGGGCAAGCCCGACGACCAGCGTACCCATTTCCTGACGTTCCTGCCAGAAGCGGCTCATGATCGGATGATCGGGCACGGCGCAGCTGTCGCTGCGCAGAATGTTGGCGTCATCCAGATGCCAGTCGGTCAGTTTCTGCACCAGCAGCTTGCCGGGAGAAAATTGCGCATAGCTCTCGTCGAAAGCGGTCTTCCACGTATAGGCCTCGCCCGCCGTGATGAACACCACCATGGAGGCGATGGCGCTGCCATTGAGATCGATGGTGTGGATACGCACCGCATCCGCTTCCGCCAGATTGGTGATCGCCTCGCGGGCGAAGGCGGCGCGATAACGGTCGTTGACCAGCGCGGTGCGTTTGCGGCCTTTCCAGCCGCTCGCCTCCAGCGCCAGAAACTCCTCCATGCGGTAACGCACGTCCGCTGGCTGCCGGGTAACGGTATAGGAGAGGGCCCCAAGTTTTTCGAGCTGCCGCCACTGCCTGTTCATTTCGCGCAAATGGTGCGGCGCAAGGGCGTTTCGCAGATAGGCCCTGCCATCGAGAAGGCTCTCCAGCATCGGCCGGTAATAATTGCCCGTCGTCGTCACCGGCAGGTTGCGGCTGAGCGCGATGGCTTTGAACATGCGGGCAAACGGCCCTTCCAGCCGAATGTCCGGCAGAACCAGAACATTCGGCAGACGCATGTTGCTGTCGGAAAGCGCATCGAAAAGATTGTCGAGGGTTTCGGCGGCGCCTTCGGTGTCGACCAGCGGCGTGCCGAGCGGCCCGAATGGATTGGCCCAGACGCGAATGATGGAGGGACCGATGGAAAAGCCCGGCTTTTCCACGGTAAAGGGCATCAGGAAGCGCATGCGGCTTCTGGCGCCATTCTCGTCGCGAATGAGGGCGAAGCGCACGGACTTGTCCTCGATGCGCGGCATGGCGGGCGCGAGAAGCCTTCCGGTGAAAAAGACATTCGCCTCCATGACGCGGTTGGACAGAAAGTCGAGTTCTTCCTGCATGTCATAACCGAGCTGACCCGGATAGATGCAGAATTCCCGGCCATCGCGGCCCACGCGTCGGCTGCTGTCGGCCACGGGGCGGTCACGCTCCGCGGACGCCATAAGTGCCGCGATGCGCGGGTCCTGAAAATCCGGATTCTTTGGATCGCTGGACATGCTTATCGTTACACCGCCTTCCCAGTGTTTTGACCCGCCCGGGGATCGTTGAAGGCAAAAAGGACGATCCCGAGTGTGCGGCGAATGGCAATATGCAATAGCACAGCTTCTATGCACATGGCTATCGCCACCGCTGCCGCTGCCCCTGCCAGACCATAGACCGGAATGAGCGCCATGTTGAGTGCAATGTTGCAACCGAAGATAATAATATAAAGCACGACGCACAATTTTTGTTTGCCGGCCATGTTCAGCAATGTTTCCCCCGGGCCGATCAGCGCCTTGGCGAGGAAACCGGCGAAAAGGAAGAACATCAGCTCATAACCCTGAACGAAGCCGGGACCGAACAGCGACAGCAGGAACGGGCCGGCCAGAAGCACCACGCTGCCGACGCCGAGTGATGGCCAGAAGGCCCAGCGCGCGGCCTGACTGGCGAAACCGGCGAGCCCCTGCCGGTCATTGGCCGACATAAGGGCGGCCAGGCGTGGGGCGGCGGCCGCCTGCACCGAGAAAAACACGAATTGCATCAGCACGATGGTTTTTGCCGCAGCAAAATAGATGCCAACCTGATCCGGCGGCAGATAAAGCCCGACGATCACCACATCGGAATTGGTCATCAAAAAACCGATGCCGTCGATCAGGAACATCGGGAAGGCGAACCTTATCCAGTGGCGGAAATGCACCCTGCGGACCGTGCTGCGGAAATGCCGGTTGAGCCTGCGGTTCATGAAGGCGAAATGGAAAAGCGTGGTGACATAGGTGGCAAGAAGGGCCGTCAGCATGGCCGTCGTTGCGGTTTTTTCCGCGCCAAGACCGATTGCCACCAGCATGAACAGCAGGATCAGCACCGGGCGAACGATATAGGTGGGGCTGAGTGCGGAGACCGCCCAGCCATTGGCGCGCGCGGTGCCGTTCAGCACATCGCCCAGCGCCACCATCGGCAGGGTGAAAAGCGCGAGCGACACGGGAATGAGATAATAGGAGGCGATGCTCTCGCCAAAGAAATACAGGAAAACGAAACCGAAAATCGCAAGCGCGCTCGCCGAAAGCATGGCGAAGACCCGCGCCGTCGAGGTCAGCCCCATGATCTTGTCATGGGCATCCTCCAGACGATAGCCGGGTAAAAAGCGGATGACGGTGGTGTGAAAACCGAGACAGGAAAGATTGCCGAACAGGATCACCAGAACCCAGACGAAGGCGAACAGGCCGTATTCGAATTCGCCCATCAGGCGGGCAAGAATGATCTGGGAAATGAAGGCTATACCGGCGCTGACGATGCGCACCGCAAACGCAACCAGCGCCATGCGCTGCGCGCGGGAGACCTCATCCCCGCCGGAAAGAACAACGGCGACTTTCGCTACCAGCGGCGAAAGCTTCGCGCGCAGGCCTGCGGGTAAGGCTTTTTCCGCCGTGTTGAGGATAGCCATGATCCACACGCCATCATTTCCAGTTGAATAGGCAGGCCGATCATACGCGCTTCATCCTTAACGAAGGGTTTGGGACGCGCCGGCCCGTGTGCCAATATCGTCCGCCACGCGTGGCTTGCGGATGCCGTTAAACAGGAAAAGGGCGAGCGGGCTGAGGCGTATCGCCTGATGCAGCATATAGGCCGCCGCCGTGGTGGCCGCGACGATGATGGTAAATTCCACGATCGGCGGCAGCGCAATGAGGATGAACAGCGTTCCGAAGGCGTAGATCAGCGGATGGTGAAACAGGTAGATGGTGAAGGACGCATCCGTCATGCGTCTGGCAAGCCGGCTCGGCCTGTCGAAATAACGGCAGGCGAGGTCTATCAACAGACGGCTTGCCGTCACCGCCGCAATTGCCGACGCCAGCACCAGCAGGGCCGAATTCGAAAAGGGATATTGCAGGCGCAGGGTCACCGCCGTCGCGATGGCGCCCGCCGCGATGACGCCGGTGAGAAGGCCCGTCTGGCGGAAGCGGTGAAAGAGGGCGCGGTCACGGTGCAGCAGCGCGCCAATGAGGAAGAATGGCAGGTAACGCGCATAGGGATCGGAAGCGCGTTCATAGAGAAAAAAGAGGCCGCTTCCGCTCTTTGCTGCAAGCTGGCCGGATCCGTAGATCGTCAATTCCCACACAACAGGTACGAGGCAGAGCATTGCAAAAAACAGGGAGGTATGCCCCTGCCGCAGGCTGCCGAACCAATCTCTCACATAGGCTACTGGCGGACGTTCCAAGAGAAACAGCAGGCCGGCAAGCAGGATCGAATAGAAGATAAGGGCCGGCAGGAACCATAGATGCATGATCCACTGTTCGCTCGGGCGCAGCAGGCCGGGCAGGTTCTCAAGCAGCCGGTCGGCCGGGATATCGCCTTTGGCGACGCCGGCCAGTTGCAGCAGGAAAAGCTGTGATGGCCCGAGCAGAAGGACCGCGACGATAAAGGGCACGCCGAGGCGCAGGAAACGCTGTCTCAGCCAGCGCATCTTGCCCTTCTTGCCGATGACCATGGTGGAAAAATAGCCGGCCACCAGAAAAAATGCCGGCATGCGGAAGGTGACGAGTGCGGCACCCAGCGCGCTCAGAAGCGGGCTGGTGTCGAAATCCTTGATGTCCCATGGCAGGGCGTAGCTGTAGAGGAGGGAGGCGTGATAGGGAATGCCAAGCAGCATGAGGAGCGCCCTTAGCGGGTCCCAGTAGTGCTCGTAGTCTGATTTGCCCGGTTGCATTTTTCCCTCGCGCCGCAGGCGCGATCCCGTGTGATCGGCAATGACCAGCACGACTATTGGTGGAAAACGCTAATAAACCCTTCACGCCCCGGAGGGTGTGGGCGGAGCCTTTTTTCTCGGCATGAGATCGAGGACCAGCGCACAGCCCAGAATGATGATGCCGGCGCCGAAAAGCTGGGGAAGCGAAAGCGGCTCATCCAGCACAAGCGCGCCGACGAGGACCGCAACGACGGTCACGGCGAATTCCACGCTGATCGCCCTGGTTGCGCCGATTGAGGAGACAAGCTTGAAATAGGTGATGTAGGTGAGGCCGCTCATGACCACCGCCTGTACGAGAAGATAACCGTAATCGATGAGGCGCGGTGCTCCGGGCAGGGGCACGGCCAGAAGAAGCGGCAATGTCATCAGCCCGCCCGTGAGAAAGGAGCCGATAGTGATTTCCCACGAACCCACGCCCTTGAGATAGCGGCTGGCATAGTTGCTGCCATAGGCGGCGCAGATGCAGGCGGCGAGGGCGGCGGCACAGCCGATGATGAAGCCGGTCGTGACGGGCACGGCGGGGAAGCCGACAAGCAGCAAGATGCCGCTAAAGCCGATGATGAGTCCGGCAAAGCCCTGTTTGGTGAGGCGTTCAAGTCCCCAGACCTGTGAAATGAGCATGGAAAAAAGCGGGATGGTGGCCACCAGAATGGCCGCCATGGCGGTGCCGACCAGCGGCGTCGCATAGGAGAGGCCGATCAACTGTCCCGCGACCGTTGTTGCGCCGACGACGGCGAAGGCGCGCCAGCTCGCGGAAAATGCAAGCTTTCGGCGCGCCGCAATCGCGATCAGAAACAGGGTGACGGCGGTGACCAGCGAACGGAGCGTGACCGCGCCGATCCAGCCGAAGGCCTCGACGACATGCAAAAGCAGCAGGAAGGACATTCCCCACGCGAGTGCGAGAAAAACATAGGCGGCGAAGTCGCGAGGGGCCATGAAAGCTTTTTCCGGAAGACGATCCGGCTCCCATATTGGAAATTGCCGATATCCGTCAACAGCGATCGAGGGGTGCAACGAAAATCGCCCGCAACCGAAGGTGCGGGCGATTTCGTTTGTCTGTCAGGAACTGCCTCAGGCCTGTTCGTAAACGCCGTGGCAGTGCTTGTATTTCTTGCCGGAGCCGCAGGGGCACATTTCGTTGCGGCCGATGCGACCCCAGGTGGCCGGGTTTTCCGGATCGCGATCCTCGGCCGGCACGAAGGCGGCGGGCGCGGCCTGTTGGCCCAGCGCCATTTCGTCTTCGCCCGTATTGGGGTCGAGATGATGCGCCGTCATTTCCGGCAGTTCCGGCTGCTGAGGTTCCTGCTGCACCAGTTCCACCCGCATCAGCTGGGCGGTAACGGCCTCGCGCAGATTGGCGAGCAGCGCCTGGAAGAGTTCGAAGGCTTCCGCCTTGTATTCCTGCAGCGGGTCGCGCTGGGCATAACCGCGGAAACCGACGACGGAACGGAGATGGTCGAGGTTGACGATATGTTCGCGCCACAGATGGTCGATCGTCTGGAGAATGACCGAGCGTTCCACATAGGTCATGATCTCGGGGCCGAAACGTTCCGCGCGCTCGGCGGCGTATTTGTCGGCGGCCTCGGTAACACGCTGGAGAATATCGTCCTCGGCGATGCCTTCTTCCTTGGCCCATTCCTCCACCGGCAGGTCGAGGTTGAGGAACTGGGCGATGCCGGCCTTCAGGCCTGCAATATCCCACTGTTCCGCATAGGCATTTTCCGGAATATGCTTGGTGACGAGCGTTTCGATCACTTCATGGCGCATATCGGCTGCGGTTTCGCCGATATTGTCGGCTTCCATCAGCTCGAGGCGCTGTTCGAAGATGACCTTGCGCTGGTCATTCAGCACGTCGTCATATTTCAGAAGGTTCTTGCGGGTCTCGAAGTTGCGGGCTTCGACCTTCTTCTGGGCGCGTTCCAGCGCCTTGTTGATCCACGGATGGACGATTGCCTCGCCTTCCTTCAGGCCGAGCTTCTGAAGCATGCTGTCCATGCGCTCGGAACCGAAGATGCGCATCAGGTCGTCCTGGAGCGACAGGTAGAATTTCGAGCGGCCCGGGTCGCCCTGACGGCCGGAACGGCCGCGCAGCTGGTTGTCGATACGGCGGCTCTCGTGGCGTTCGGTCGCGATGACGTAAAGACCGCCGGCGGCAAGGGCCTTTTCCTTGAGAACCTTGATCTCGGCGCGGATAGCCGCTTCCTTCGCATCAAGCTCCGGACCCGGCTCCATGCCTTCGAGCTCGCGCTCAAGCCGCATGTCGACGTTGCCGCCGAGCTGGATGTCGGTACCGCGGCCAGCCATGTTGGTGGCGATGGTGACCGCACCCGGAACGCCAGCCTGCGAAACGATATAGGCTTCCTGCTCGTGGTAACGGGCGTTCAGGACCTGGAAATCGGAGAAGCCGGACTGACGCAGGAGATGGGCCAGAAGCTCGGATTTTTCGATGGAGGTCGTGCCCACCAGAACCGGCTGGCCGCGTTCATGCGCCGCCTTGATCTCGGTGATGATCGCCTGGAACTTCTCCTCGCCAGTGCGGTAAACCTCGTCGTCCTCGTCGATACGCTGGATCGGCAGGTTGGTCGGCACTTCGATGACGTCGAGGCCGTAAATGTTGCCGAATTCTTCCGCTTCCGTCGCGGCCGTGCCGGTCATGCCGGCCAGCTTTTCGTACATGCGGAAATAATTCTGGAAGGTGACGGAGGAAAGCGTCTGGTTTTCCGGCTGGATCTGCACCTTTTCCTTGGCTTCGAGAGCCTGATGCTGACCTTCGGAATAACGGCGGCCCGGCATCATGCGGCCGGTGAACTCGTCGATGATGACGATTTCGTCGTTGCGGACGATATAGTCCTTGTCGCGGGTGAAGAGCTTGTGGGCCTTCAGCGCATTGTTGATGTGGTGAACGATGGCGACGTTTTCGACGTCGTAAAGCGATTCGCCCTTCAGGAGGCCCGCCTGCCGCAGCAGGTTCTCGAGCTTCTCGGTGCCGTCTTCGGAGAAGTTGGCCGAGCGCTGCTTTTCATCGATTTCGTAATCTTCCGGCGTCAGCAGCGGAATGAAGGCGTCGATGGTGTTGTAAAGGTCGGAACGGTCGTCCAGCGGGCCGGAAATGATGAGCGGCGTGCGCGCCTCGTCGACCAGGATGGAGTCGACTTCGTCGACGATCGCGTAGTTGTGGCCGCGCTGAACCATCTGGGCGCGGTCATATTTCATGTTGTCGCGCAGATAATCGAAGCCGAGTTCGTTGTTCGTCGCGTAGGTGATGTCGCACGCATAGGCCTCGCGGCGCTGGTCGTCGTCCAGCCCGTGGACGATCACGCCGGTCGTCAGGCCGAGGAAGCCGTAGAGCCTGCTCATCGTGGCCGCGTCACGCTTGGCGAGATAGTCGTTGACGGTGACGACATGCACGCCCTTGCCGGCAAGGGCGTTGAGGTAGACCGCAAGGGTCGCCACCAGCGTCTTACCTTCACCGGTCTTCATTTCGGCGATGGCGCCTCCATGCAGAATCATGCCGCCGGTCAGCTGCACGTCGAAGGGCCGCATATGCAGAACGCGGCGCGACGCTTCGCGGGCGACGGCGAAAGCCGGGATCAGCAGGTCGTCCAGCGTCTTGCCGTCGGCAAGCTGCTGGCGGAACTCAGCGGTCTTGGCCGCCAGCGCTTCGTCGGAGAGCGCCTTGGTGGCTTCTTCCAGCGCATTGATGGCTGCGATCTTGCTTTTATAGGAGCGGACGCGGCGGTCATTTGCCGAACCGAACAACTTGCGGGCTATTCCGCCGAGACTGACCATCTTACTGGCCCTTTCTGAAATTCCGTTTTGCCGGGCGCTTTTCTCCGTCACGCCGATTTCAGCATAAATGACGGACTTCGCCCTTCAACGTATCTGGACGCGAGGTTGCGTGACAGATAAGAGGGGGGGCAAATGATGTCAACGGTTCTGCCCGTTACAGAATGGCCACAATCCGGTGTTTGGAAGTTTTTTCAGAGCCGGAAACCATGTCTGGAGCCGGCATTGTCCCCGAAAGGTTCAAAATGTTGCGCTATAATAAAATTGCGGCTGCGGTGATTGTGGCCACGCTCGGCCTCCAGCTTCCGGCTTTCGCACAGGAAGACAAGGTTGTCGCCAAGGTCGGCGATCTGGAAATCCACCAGTCCGAACTCGACCTCGCCATGAGCAACCTCGACCCGCAGCTCGCGCAGCTTCCCGATGAGCAGAAGAAGGTTGCAGCCCTTTCCGGCGCGATCGACGTCAAGCTTCTGGTGAAGAACGCCAGCGCCGAAGGTCTGGAAAAGACTGAAGATTTCAAGAAGCGCATGGAATTCATCCAGGACCGTGAGCTGCACAACGCCTATTTCCGCAAGCATGTCGTCGATGCCGTTACCGCTGACGAAGTAAAGGCTCGCTACGACAAGGAAGTCGCAGCCCTGCCGCAGGAAGAGGAAATCAAGGCCGCGCACATTCTCGTCGCCAGCGAGGACGAAGCCAAGGACATCATCAAGCAGCTTGATTCGGGCAAGGATTTCGCCGCGCTCGCCAAGGAAAAGTCGACCGATTCCAACAAGGATGACGGCGGCGATCTCGGCTGGTTCGGCAAGGGCCGCATGGTGCCGGAATTTGAAGAAGCCGCTTTCGGTCTCGAAAAGGGCGCCTACACCAAGGCTCCGGTGAAGACCCAGTTCGGCTTCCACGTCATCAAGCTGGAAGACAAGCGCATCGCACCGCCGCCGGCTTTCGAGCAGGTCGAGCCGCAGGTTCGTCAGCTTGTCATGCGCGACAAGTACGTTGCCCTCATCGAGAAGGCAAAGGCCGACCAGAAGATTGAAATCATGGATGAGACGCTGAAGAAGGGCTACGACGAAGCCACGAAGGAACAGCAGGCTCAGCCGCAGCCGCAGCAGTAAGAATTACCCTTGTTATGGGGCGGCTTTAAAGGCCGCCCCGTTTCATCTCTGGCATTTCCATACTTCCCATTTCCAGAATTTCAGGCGCTTCCCATGTCCGTTGCCGTTTCCCCGCTCGCTCCGAAATCCTATCCCGACATGCCTGCGCTGCGCGGCGTTCGCATGGCGACGGCTGCCGCCGGCATCAAGTACAAGAACCGCACCGACGTTCTGCTGATGGTGTTCGACAAGCCGGCAAGCGTCGCCGGCGTCTTCACCAAATCGAAATGCCCTTCCGCCCCGGTCGATTTCTGCCGTGCCAATCTCGGCGGCGGCGTGGCGCGCGCCGTGGTGGTCAATTCCGGCAATGCCAATGCCTTTACCGGCGTCAAGGGCAAGGCCGCGACCGAATTGACGGCGAAATCCGCCGCCGCTGCCGTTGGCTGCTCGGAAGGCGAGGTCTTCCTGGCATCGACGGGCGTGATCGGCGAGCCGCTGGATGCTTCGAAATTTGCCGGCGTTCTCGGCGACATGAATGTCAGGGCGGAAGCCGATTTCTGGCAGGAAGCCGCCAAGGCGATCATGACGACCGACACCTATCCCAAGGTTTCGACCCGCACCGCCGAGATCGGCGGCGTGATCGTGACGATCAACGGCATTTCCAAGGGTGCTGGCATGATTGCGCCCGACATGGCGACGATGCTCTCTTTCGTGGTGACGGATGCCGATATTGAGCCTGCCGCCCTGCAGTCGCTGCTGTCTGCCGGTGTTGGCCCGACATTCAATTCCGTGACTGTCGATAGCGACACTTCCACCTCCGATACGTTGATGCTGTTTGCGACAGGTGCTGCCGCTGAAGACGGCCAGGTGAAGGTAACGAGCGCCGACGACGAGCGCCTTGCCGGCTTCCGCGCCGCGCTGAACGATCTCCTCAAGGACCTCGCCCTGCAGGTGGTTCGTGACGGCGAAGGCGCGCGCAAGATGGTGGAAGTCACCGTAACGGGCGCGGAAAACGATGCCGCCGCCAAGAAGATTGCCCTCTCCATCGCCAATTCGCCGCTGGTGAAGACCGCGGTTGCCGGCGAAGACGCCAATTGGGGCCGCGTTGTCATGGCCGTCGGCAAGTCCGGCGAAATGGCCGACCGTGACCGCCTCGCCATCTGGTTCGGCGGCGTGCGCGTGGCTGTCAACGGCGAGCGCGACCCGGATTATTCGGAGGCGGAAACCAGCGCGGTGATGCGTCTCGAAGACATTCCGGTGAAGGTGGATATCGGTCTCGGTCAGGGCACTGCCACCGTCTGGACCTGTGATCTGACGAAAGAATATGTTGCGATCAACGGCGACTATCGGAGCTGACCGTTGGAGCCGAAGAGAATGCAGGACAATAAGGCCGTCAATCTGCCGCTGGTTCGCCGTCTGGAAGCCGTCAGCTTCCGGGCATGGCCTGCCTCGTCGGTGATTTATGACGGTAGCTGGCAAATCCGCCTGACGGGCTCGCACCCCTCCAAGCGCATCAACTGCGTGGTGCCGCTCGACCCGTCCGATTACGGAAACAGCGCGGTGCGGCTGGAAAAGGCGCGCAAGCGTTTTGAAGATTTCGGCCGACCGCTGGTGGTGCGCGAAACGACGCTGATGCCGCCGCAGCTGAGAGAATTTCTCTCGAATGACGGCTGGTCCGTGTTCGAAGAGGTCACGGTCATGACGGCCGATCTCTCTGGCATGGAGCTGCCCGAAACGCTGGTCAGCCTGCCGAGCCACGATATCGGCCGTTTTGTCGAGGCGAGCATCAAGGTCAGCGATAGCGACCCGGCGCTGCGCCCGGCAATTGCGGAAATCGTCAGTTCCATCAAGCCGGCGCTCGGCCTCTTCATCAATGAGGAAGTGGAAGGCAATCCGCTCGCGACCGTGATCTGCGTGCAGGACAATGATCTTGCCGGCATCATCTCCCTCGATGTCGAAAAGTCGCAGCGCAAAAAGGGCCTCGGCACGCAGGTTTTGTCGTCGGCACTGCGCTGGGCGAGAATCAGCGGCGCAAAAACCGCCTGGCTGCAGGTGGTTTCCACCAATGCGCCTGCCATCGCCCTTTATGAGAAATTCGGCTTCTCCGAGGCTTATCGTTATCGTTACTGGCGCAAGGGGGCCGGCGAATGAGCGAGGTAGGCAAAAAAATCCTGCTGGTCGCCGCCTGCGCCCTTCTCGATCAGGATGGCCGCATTCTTCTGGCGCAGCGTCCGGAAGGCAAGTCGCTTGCGGGCCTGTGGGAATTTCCCGGCGGCAAGGTGGAGCATGGCGAGACGCCGGAGGAAACCCTTGTCCGAGAACTGGACGAGGAGCTGGGCATCAAAACCAAGGTCGCTTGCCTCGCACCGCTGACATTTGCCAGCCACACCTATGAGACCTTTCACCTCCTGATGCCGCTTTACGTGTGCCGCCGTTATGAGGGCATTGCGCATGGCCGGGAAGGGCAGGCGATTAAATGGGTGAAGCCGCAGGCACTGCGCGATTACCCCATGCCGCCGGCCGATGAGCCGCTCATCCCCTTCCTGCAGGATCTGCTATAAAATCGGGAAGCCCCCGAGGTCCTCGCGTATTATCCCGTCACAGCTTCGTGAAAATGCCCCGTTTGCAGCGCTTTGCCGTGCCAAAACGGGGCTGTGTTAAGAGATCGTTCAGCACCCTCTGGCAGATTGTTAAGCTAAAGAAGCGGTAAACTGCGCGAGACGAGGTTGCTCATGAACGAGGATTTCTGGAAGACGGTGGAAGGTCGTCACTTGTATTCCCACAAATCCCGTCGCACCGGCGTACTCAATGTGGCGCTGCTTTTCGGCACGGCGGTTATCGCGCTCTCACTCATCGTCACTCCCATGCTTGCCGGAAAATCCTCCACGCGGGTGGCGCAGTTTCCCGATAATTACGACATGATCAGCACGGGCTCCATCAAGAAGACCGATGTGGGCAAGACCTATTCCATCCGTCGCAGCATCACCCAGCCAATGCCGGAAATGCCCTGCGTGGTCAGGGGTTATAGCAACGAGAGCGGTTGCTGATCGTTTACCATCAAAGATAACGGATTCCTCACATCGCCGACCTAGGATAGAGTTGATTTCAACAGGGCAGATGCCGGTTGTCGCAACGCACCGGATGGCGGATGGGGAATATCCTGTGCTGCATTTTTTTATCAAATTTTGCAAAAGCGAAGACGGTGCGACAGCGGTTGAATACGGCTTGATCGCCGGGCTGATTTCCGCCGCCCTCATCGCTGGCGCAGGCAGCATAAGCAGCAATATCAATGCCGTGTTTCAGTTCATCGTAGACACTTTGGCGAGTTGAAGCCTTTCGGCTGATCGCTCAGGACAGCTTCACCTCGGTTGTCCTTAAGGCATCGGCAAGCCGCACCTTGGCGGAGCCGGGTTTCAGCGGTTTCTGCTGGCTTTCGTGCGGCGCCCAGCCCGATACATAGATGATGGAAAATGTCGCCCTTATCCGCCCGTCAGGATCGGAATATCGTTCGGCGTAAAGCTCCGCCGCGCGCAGGAAAAAGGCGCGGTTGAGCGGCTTTCTGCTGCGGCTTGCCAGCGGATTGGCCATGCCCATGGCGCGCAGGTCGCGCATCAGCGGGAAAATCGAATCGTAACGCACGGTGTAGCTTTCCGCATCGGTCACGGGGAGCGCAAAGCCGGCGCGCTGCAAAAGCGCGCCGACATCGCGGACATCGGCGAAGGGAATGACGCGCGGGCTGGCGCCTCCGGTCAGTTCCGCCTCGGCGGTCAGCAGCACGTCGCGCAGTTCCTGCAGGGTGCCGCTGCCGGGAATGGCGCCGAGAAACAGGCCGTCCGGTTTCAATGCCCGCCGGATCTGGATCAGCGCGCCGGGCGTATCATTGGTCAGATGCAGGGCAAGCGGTGAAACGATGAGGTTGGCGGAGGCCTCCTCGAGCGGCAGATGTTCCATGGAAGCGGCGTCGGGAATATTCGCATCCGTCGCAAAACAGCTCTCGGTTTCGATACGGCGAATGGTATCCACCTTGCCGGTCTCCGCCAGCCGCCGGGCGGTGACGCCGGTGCCGCCGTGAAGTTCGATTGCGGTCTCGAACTGGCGCTCGACGATGGCAAGCCTGTCGGCCAGCTCTTCGGCCGCCATATCGAGAAGAAACAGGGCCTTGTCGTCGCGCTGGTTCCACGCCCGGCGACGGTTTTGTTCGATCAGGGCCTGGTCAAAGAGAATATCCATCATCTTGCCTGCTCGGCCTCAAACGCCTTTGGGATCGGCGGGCCGTATCGTTGGTCTCATGCCGTTTTGGGCACCGTTTTCCCGGTGTCGGGAAGGAACTATCGCTCTCGCAAAGGCACCCGTTCGGCGGTAAAGTCAACCTCATGGGTGCTGGTGAAAGTCTGTTTTCGGTTTTGCTGTCTAAGTCTGCGGCCGTGCCGGCGGCGGCGGGAGACATGTGGCGTGCGGTCTTCCGCATGGTCTACCCGCCAACCTGCGCGGGCTGCACCCGCATGACCGGCGGCGAGGGCGCCTTATGCGCGGATTGCTGGTGGGATGTGGCCTTTATCGATCGCCCTTTTTGCGAGGTTCTGGGCATTCCCTTCGCGCGGGACCACGGAGATGGTTTCGTCAGCGCGCAGGCGATTGCCGAACCGCCGCCTTTTGACCGGCTGCGCGCCGTTGCAAGCCATGAGGGAACCGCCCGCAAGCTGGTGCACCGGCTGAAATATCAGGACCGGACCGATCTCGCCCGCCTGATGGCGCTGTGGATGCTGAGGGCAAGTGACGGAACGGTGGATGCCTGCGATTGCATCGTGCCCGTTCCATTGCATCGCAACCGCTTCCTGCGCCGCCGTTTCAATCAATCCGCCGAGCTAGCGCGGCATCTGGCCAGGGCCTCCGGCAAGCCCTTGCTTGCCGGCACGCTGCTGCGCGTGAAGCCGACAGAGCGGCAGGTGGGGCTATCCGCACTCGCCCGGCGGGATAATGTGCGCGGCGCTTTCGCGCTCGCACCCGGCCGGGAAACAGATGTTCATGGCAGGCGCGTGGTGCTGGTGGACGACGTCTATACCACTGGCGCGACGGTGGGTGCGGCAAGCCGCGCCCTGCGCAAAGCCGGTGCCGCGGATGTGACGGTTTTGACCTTTGCAATGGCCATTTCCGGGCCTATATGAAACCTGAATGACATGACTTTATCGTGCGTTTTACCGCACGTTTGCGAGGGCTTTGAGAACATGGCACCGGTGACGATCTATACGCGGGATTTTTGTGGTTATTGCGCGCGCGCCAAGGCGCTGCTGGACAGCAAGGGCGTGGATTATGCCGAATATAACGCCACGACGACGCCGGAATACCGGCAGGAAATGATCGAGAAATCCGGCGGAACGACGTTCCCGCAAATCTTCATCAACGGCCAGCACGTGGGCGGTTGCGACGATCTGCACGCGCTGGAGCGCGCCGGTAAACTGGACGCGCTGCTGGCCGCCTGATCGGCCGCGACCTTGCGGGTATGGAGGATGTGATGGGTTTCAAGGCTGCCGCCATTCAGATGCGCTCCGGCGTCGATCCGGCAAGAAACGCCGCCGATATGGAACGGCTGGTGCGTGCGGCTGCGGCCGAGGGCGCCGTTTATGTGCAGACCCCGGAAATGACGGGCGCAATCCAGAAGGACCGGCAGGCGCTGCGTGCGCAACTGCGTGATGACGATGGCGATATCATCGTTGCGACGGCCGCCCGTCTTGCCCGCGAACTCGGCATTCATGTCCATGTCGGCTCCACGGCCATTGCCCGCCCGGATGGCAAGATCGCCAATCGCGGTTTTCTCTTCGCGCCGGATGGTTCGCGCATCTGCAGCTATGACAAGATCCATATGTTCGATGTCGATCTCGACAATGGTGAAAGCTGGCGTGAAAGCGCTGCCTATCAACCCGGCGAAGTGGCGCGTATCGCCGAACTTCCGCTGGGGAAATTCGGCTTCGCAATTTGCTATGACGTCCGTTTCCCGCAGCTGTTCCGCGCGGAAGCGCTGGCAGGTGCGGAGGTTCTGACCGTTCCGGCGGCTTTCACCCGACAGACGGGGGAGGCGCATTGGGAAATCCTGCTGCGTGCCCGCGCCATCGAAAACGGCGCTTTCGTCATCGCCGCCGCGCAGGCCGGCGTGCATGAGGACGGGCGGGAGACCTTCGGCCATTCCATCATCATCGACCCATGGGGCAAGGTTCTGGCCGTTGCCGGCGGCGCTGGCGAAGAGATCATCTTCGCCGAGATCGATACGTCGCTGGTGGCTGCCGCACGCGGAAAAATTCCCAATCTCCGCAATGCCCGCGAGTTCGGTCTGGATACGGTTATTCCCCTGAAACCTGCCGGAGGTGAAGCGGCGTGATCCGTTATGCGCTGGCCTGTGAAAAGGGCCATGAGTTCGAAGGCTGGTTTGCCGGCAGCGACGATTTCGACGATCAGTTGCAGCGCGGTTTCCTGTCCTGTCCGGTCTGCAACTCCGTGCAGGTCTCCAAGCTTTTGATGGCGCCTTCGGTTTCCACCGCCCGCAAGAAAGACGAACGCCAGACGCTGGCCATGGATACCGCCAGAAAAGAGGCGCTTGCAAAAATCCGCGAGGCCGTTGCCAATATCCGCGCCAATGCGGAAGATGTCGGCGATAAATTTCCGGAAGAAGCCCGCAAGATCCACTATGGCGAAGCGGATGAGCGCGGCATCATCGGCAATGCCTCGGCGCAGGACGCCAAGGCCCTGCTGGACGAGGGTATCGAGATCGCGCCGCTGCCGGTGCTGCCCGACGACGTCAACTGAATTTCTTTAGGACGACCTCACTCAAATAGCGTCCGGGATTACCCCTGCGCCGGCCGCTTCGCCAGCATCATGTAGTTGACATCCATATCCGGCGACAGATTCCAGCGATCCTGCAGCACGTTGTAGAAGACGCCGGTGCGGTGGACGATATCCATGCCGCTCGCCACCAGCGGCCGCTCGAGCTCTTCCGGGCGAACGAGCTTTTCATACTGGTGGGTGCCGCGCGGCAGCCAGCGCAGCACATTTTCGGCGGCAAAGATCGCCAGTGCCCGGGCTTTGAGCGTGCGGTTGATGGTGGCGGCGAACATCAGGCCGCCGGGGCGCACCATTTTCGCGCAGGTGGTGACGAAGAGATCGACATTGGCCACATGCTCGACCACCTCCATGTTGAGGATGACGTCGAAGGTTTCGCCGGCTTCCTGCAACTGCTCGGCAGTCACGGCGCGGTAATCGACACTGACCCCGCTTTCGCGGGCATGGGTGGAGGCGATGCCGATATTCTTTTCCGAGGGATCGGCGCCCACCACATCTGCGCCCATGCGTGCAACGGGTTCGGAGAGAAGGCCACCGCCGCAGCCGATATCCAGTATGCGCAGCCCTTCCAGCGGGCGGTGCGCCTTTGGGTCGCGGCCGAAATTATCGCAGATGCGGTTGCGGATATATTCGAGCCGCACCGGATTGAACTTGTGCAGCGGGCGGAACTTGCCGGTCGGGCTCCACCACTCCGCAGCCATCGCGGAGAAGCGATCCACTTCGCTCTGGTCGACGGTCGTCTGTGCGGTTTCGCTCATGGTTATGCTCCATATTGCTGTTGCATTGAAGTCGGATGATTGCCCCTCGAAGTCAAGACCGGCGGTCCATCCCGGCGGCGATTTATCGGGCGCTGATTGCCGCAGGTGGAACTGATTGGATGCCTCATTTGTTTCATGCTGCGTTCATGCAGAACCGCGTATTTTCCGGTCGTGGCAGTATGTGGAACGCATACTGGTCCATCGAACAGGGTGGATGCCGACAAGGGCAAAGCGGGCCTTTGCTTGAGGAGAAAGAAGTGAAGAAAAAACTATTTGGCGCAATTGCGCTGGTGGCCATGCTCGCCGCGCCGGCACTTGCCGAAGCTGCGACGCGGGGTTTCGCCACCGCGAATGTGAATATGCGCTCCGGCCCGAGCACGGCTTATCCGGCCGTCGTGGTTATCCCGAATGGTGCGCCGCTCACCGTGCACGGCTGCCTTTCCGATACGCCGTGGTGCGATGTTTCCTTCGTGGGCGGTCGGGGCTGGGTAGCCGGGCGTTATATCGCCACGACCTACCGGCAGAACCGGGTCTATGTGGAACCGCGTTATTACCGCGATCTCGGCGTGCCGGTGATCACCTTCGAAGTCGGCCGTTATTGGGACCGCTATTATCGTGACCGCGACTTCTACCGCGAGCGCGACCGCTGGCGCCGTCCGCCGCCGTCCGGCGGGTACTGGAACGCCCCGCCTCCGAGCGCCGGATGGGACCGTCCGCGTCCGCGTGACGAGTGGCGTGACGGACGCCCGGACGACTGGCGTGATGGTCGCCGCGACGAGTGGCGTGATCCCCGCCAGGGCGGCCCGAATGACGGACGCTGGGAACGTCGCTACGGCGACTGGAACCAGGGTGACAGAAATCAGGACAGGCCGCGTCGCGACGACGACCGCCGCCGCTTCGAAGATGAAAGCCGCGACCGCAATCGCGATGGCCAGCAGAACCAGGATGAAGGCCAGCGTCGCCCAGAGCGTCGCCAGTGGGATGACACGCGCCGTGCGCCTGCTTCGGAAAATTTCCGCGATGGCTGCCGGATCGGCGATCCGGGTTGTGACCCGCGCTAAACAGACAAAGCCCGGCATGATCGTCGGGCTTTTTCATTTATGGCTTCAGTTGAGCTTTACGAGCCGTTATTTCGCGGCGGCAGCCTTGCGGGCACGGGCCTTGGGTTTTGCCGGGGCTTGCGCATCCGGTGCGGCTTCAGCAGCAGCGGCCTTGGGAGCGGCCTTCTTGCGCGTTGCAGGTTTCGTCGCTTCCGATGTCTTCAGCAGCGAAAATTCGTGCTTGGCCTGTTCCCAATGGTGCGCGTCGCGCCCATGGGGGTGGCCTTCCTTTTCCCAAAGTGTATATGCCCGTTTACTGATCCATTCGTGTTCCGAAACCTGCATGCTCGTCTCCCGTTGCTGTTTACAGCGCCTATGAGAAGGCGACATTCCGCTTTGGTCCGGCACACGCTCGACAGGAATCAATGCCGGCATTTCCAGAACCCATTACATGCCATGATTTTCCGGGCGTCAAGCAAACATGCTGCATTGCGAAAACGGATTTCCGGCATTTTCTGCCCGTTAAAGCGGTTTGAGCGAAAGACGTTCCCGCAGAACAAGATCAACGTTGCGTGATCGCGCCCGGCCCGCCAAGATGGCCGGATGAATGGGCAGCGGAGGAGGCAGTCTTGGAACAGAGAACGGAAGCGGATGCGCAGGTCATCGTCGAAAAACGGGGAGGGGCAGGCATCATTCGCCTCAACCGCCCGAAGGCCATCAACAGCCTGACCTTGCCCATGGTGCGCGACCTTTTTCAGGCGCTCCAGCGTTTCGAAGAGGATACTCGTGTTTCCTGTGTGGTCCTTACAGGGGAAGGCGACAGGGGGCTTTGCGCCGGGGGCGATGTCCGCATCATTCACGATCTCGGCAAGGCGGGCGATCCGCAGGTGCTTGATTTCTGGCGGGAAGAATTTCCGCTCAATTATCGCATCGCCCGCTTCGGCAAACCCTACATTGCTCTGATGGACGGCATCGTCATGGGCGGCGGTGTCGGCATTTCAGCCCATGGCAGCCACCGCATCGTCACGGAACGCACAAAACTCGCCATGCCGGAAACCGGCATCGGTTACTTCCCGGATGTCGGCGGCTCCTGGCTTTTGCCAAGGGCGCCGGGCGAATGCGGCACCTGGCTGGGGTTGACGGGCAATGCCGTGACCGCTGCCGATGCCATCTATGCCGGTTTTGCCGATTATCTTGTTCCTTCGGACCGTCTCGACGGGTTGATCCAAGACCTGTCGCAAGCCGCGGATACAGACAGTATCGAGACGGCGATCGCGGCGCGCGCCGACGAGGCCGGTGAAGGCGTTTTATCCATAAATCGGGAGATCATCGACGCGACATTCCGTTTCGACACGGTCGAGGAGATTGTCGCCGCACTTTCGGCGCGCCAGGATGCGTTTTCGCGCGAAACCCTCGAGGTCCTGCAAAAACGCTCCCCCACCAGTCTGAAACTGACCCTGAAGCTGCTGCGTCTCGGCCGGGAAAGCGCGAGCCTCATCGAATGCCTGGAGCGGGAATTTGCCGCCGGTACGGAAATATTGCGCCAGCATGATTTTTACGAAGGCGTGCGTGCTGCGCTGGTCGACAAGGATCGCAATCCCCGCTGGCAACCGGCACGGCTGGAGGAGGTGAGGGAGGAGGACATTGCGCCTTATTTTGCCGCGCATTCCGGCAATCTGTTTCCCGATCATCGTCTTTAGGCCGCGCAAAAGAAATCCGGCTTCTCGCCGTATATGAAATCATCGCCTTTGGAGTCCGTATTCTTTGGGTGAAATTTCCAATCCGCGCGCCCGGAAAGCATGGCTGTTTCTCGCGGGCGTTGCCGCCGCCCGCTATGTTGAGCACCATTCGAATTGCCGGGGGTATTCATGAAACGTCTTCTCATTATCGGTACTGCCATTGCCGCTCTTTTTGCAGGTGCGGCGCAGGCGCAGTCTCCGACCACCATTCTCAACGCATCCTACGATGTCGCCCGCGAAGTTTTCGCGGCCGAGAACGAGGCGTTCATCAAGCTGCATCCGGGCATCACCGTCGACCAGTCGCATGCCGGCACCTCCAAGCAGGCGCGCGCCATCGTCGAAGGTCTGGAAGCCGATGTCGTCACCTTCAATCAGGTCACCGATGTCGATTTTCTGGTGAAGCAGGGCTTCGTTTCCGCCGACTGGAAGAAGGATTTTGCGAACGACGCATCGCCCTTCTATTCCTTCCCGTCATTCCTTGTGCGAGCCGGTAATCCCAAGGGTATCAAGGACTGGGACGATCTTGCCCGCGACGATGTGAAGATCGTCTTCCCCAATCCGAAGACCTCGGGTAACGCCCGTTACACCTATCTCGCCGCCACGGCTTACGCCAAGGAGAAGTTCAACGGCGACGACGCGAAGGTTCAGGCATTCGTCAAGAAAATCTTCGACAATACGCCGGTGTTCGACACGGGAGGCCGCGCCGCCACCACCACCTTCGTTGAGCGTGAAATCGGCGACGTGCTGATCACCTTCGAAGCCGAGACGCGCGGCATCGCCAAGCAATATGGCGCAGACAAGGTGGAAGGCGTCGTGCCCTCCGTCAGCCTGCTGGCCGAATTCCCGGTGGCCGTGGTGGACAAGGTGGTCGACAAGCGCGGCTCGCGCGATCTGGCGAAGAGCTATCTCGACTTCCTCTATACCGAGGAAGGCCAGCGCATCGCCGCCGAATTCGGCCACCGCGTCCACAATGAAAAGGTCGTCGGCGAATTCAAGGACAAGTTCCCGGCCATTCGCCTCGTCAACGTCGAGGAGGTCTTCGGCGGCTGGGATAAAATCCAGAAAGAGCATTTTGCATCCGGCGCGACGCTTGATACGCTTTACGGCAGCCGTTAATCACAGCGATACGCAACAGGTAAAAGACCCGGCGGGAAACCGCCGGGTCGCTTTTTGATGAATGGGGGGCGGGGTTTGAAGCGGAATGTTCTGCCGGGGCTGAAATTGTCCCTTGGCGTTACCCTGACTTACGTTGCCATCATCGTGCTTCTGCCGCTCTCGGCATTGGTGTTCAAGGCGGCAAGCCTTGGCCCTGCCGAATATTGGTCGATCATCTCCTCACCGCGCGCCGTGGCCAGTTATCGTGTTACCGTGCTCTGCGCGCTGGCTGCCACGCTGTTCAACGTCATCTTCGGGCTGGCGCTCGCCTGGGTGCTGACGCGTTACCGCTTTCCCGGCTGGCGCATCGTCGACGCCATCGTCGATCTGCCTTTTGCGCTTCCGACCGCCGTTGCCGGCATTGCGCTGACGACACTGTTCGCAGGCAATGGCTGGTTCGGCTCGGTGCTTTCGCAATTCGGCATCAAGGTGGCCTATACGCCGCTCGGCATCATGGTGGCGATGGCCTTTACCAGCCTGCCCTTCATTGTGCGTACCGTGCAACCGGTGCTGGAAGACCTCGATCCGGCGCTTGAGGAAGCGGCGCAGTCGCTCGGCGGTTCCGATCTCGAAATTTTCCGCAAGATCATCCTGCCGCTGTTGACGCCAGCGTTGCTCGCCGGTCTGTCGCTGTCCTTCGCCCGCAGCCTCGGCGAATTCGGGGCGATCATCTTCATCGCCGGCAATCAGCCGTTTTCGACGGAAATCACGGCGCTGCTGATCTTCATCCGGCTGGAGGAATATGATTATCAGGCCGCCGCCGCCATCGCCTCCGTGCTGCTCATCACCGCCTTCGTGATGCTGGCGGTGACCAATTATCTGCAGGCGCGCGCGCTTCGTTATACGGTGAGGGGCTGAGAGATGAGCGCCGTTTCTTCACATCGCAAACCGCCACGCGTCGGCGACTCCCCTCTCGTTCGCCGCAGCCTGATTTCTTTTGTGCTGGTCATCGGCGCCATTTTGGTCCTGGCGCCGCTTATCATCATCGGCGTCGAGGCGTTTTCGCAGGGCTGGAAGGCCTATACGGCCACCATCACCCATCCCGATACCCGCCACGCCATCATGCTGACGGTGCTGACGGCGCTGATCGCCGTGCCGGTCAATACGGCCTTCGGTGTTGCGGCCGCATGGGCGATCACCAAGTTCGATTTCCCCGGTCGACGGTTCCTGCTGGTGCTGATCGAGATACCCTTTTCCATCTCGCCCATCGTCGCGGGTGTCGCCTATCTTTTCGTTTACGGCCTGCAGGGGCTTTTCGGCCCGTTCCTCGATGCACATGACATCAAGATACTTTTTGCGCTGCCCGGCATCGTCATCGCCTCGGTGTTCGTCACGGCACCTTTCGTGGCGCGGGAACTTATCCCGCTGATGCAGGCGCAGGGCCGCGATCTGGAAGAGGCGGCGACCTCGCTTGGCGCCTCCGGCTGGCGCACCTTCTTTTCTGTCACCTTGCCGAATATCAAATGGGCGCTGCTTTATGGCGTCGTGCTGTGCAACGCCCGCGTGATGGGTGAATTCGGCGCGGTATCGGTCGTATCGGGCAATATTCGCGGCCAGACCAATACGCTGCCGCTGCATATCGAACTGCTTTACCACGACTACCAGACGGCCGGCGCTTTTGCCTCGGCCTCGATCCTCGCCACCCTCGCCGTCGTCACCATCATCGCCAAGGTGGCGCTGGAACGACGCGGCGCCGGGCGCGGGGCCAAGAAGACCAACGGCGATGCCGCCATCGCCACGGAGACCTGATTCCCATGAAAATCCGCCTCGAAAATGTGGTGAAGACCTTCGATACCTTCCGCGCCGTGCGCGATGTTTCGCTGGATATCGAAAGCGGCGAACTTCTGGCGTTGCTCGGCCCCTCAGGTTCCGGCAAGACCACGATTTTGCGCATGGTCGCCGGCCTCGAATATAGCGATGGCGGCCGGATCTTTTTCGGCGACGAGGACGCCACCAATATTCCGGTGCGGGACCGGGGCGTCGGTTTCGTATTCCAGCACTACGCGCTCTTTCCGCATATGACCCTGCATCAAAACATCGCTTTCGGCATGAAGGTCTCGAAGGTGAAGCGGGACAAGGCGGCAATCGATGCCCGCGTCGAAGAGCTTCTGCGGCTGGTGAAGCTCGATGGCCTGGGCGACCGTTTCCCGGCGCAGATTTCCGGCGGCCAGCGGCAGCGCGTGGCGCTGGCGCGTGCGCTTTCGGTCGATCCGAAGGTGCTTCTGCTCGATGAGCCCTTTGGGGCGCTGGACGCCAATGTGCGCCGCGACCTGCGCCGCTGGCTGCGCGAGATTCACGATTCGCTCGGCATCACCACGATTTTCGTGACGCATGACCAGGAAGAGGCGCTCGATCTTGCTGACCGTGTGGTTATTCTCAATCAGGGCGAGATCGTACAGCAGGGCACGCCGAAGGAGGTCTGCCGCCAGCCGAACAGCGCCTTCGTCATGCGCTTTCTGGGCGATGCCAACCGGGTGTCCGGCGTGGCGCGCGGCGGCAAGGTCTATGTCGGCGATAACGAGCTGCCTTTTTCCTATGCTCAAGGCGATGGCGCGGTGGACATCTATGCCCGCCCCGGCGATCTGGAGTGGGAAGATCTGCATGAGGGCATTCCGGCTTCTGTGGCGCGGGTTCTCGACCGTGCGGGCGAGCGCCGGGTGATTGCCAGCACCGATGGCGGCGACCTTCTGGAATTCGACGTGCCGCCGGAAAACGATGTCGCCGCCGGAGACCGCGGTTCCGTCATCATCCGCCGGGCGAAGATTTTCCCGGCGGCGTGAGGCGCTATCAGCCCAGAAGCTCGAACGCGCTTTCTGCCACAAGCTTGCCGTTGATCGTCAGGTCGACCCTGTGGATGCCGGGATAGTGTTTGCGGGTCGTGAAATCACGTATGGCGCGGCTGATCGACAGCGCACATGTCTCGCCGGGCTGAAGTTCGATCTCTTTCCACTTGAAGACTTTTGCGGAGGCGTCGCCGCTCTTCTTCACGTAGTGCACGGCGTAGTCGATCACCAGTTTCTGCGGCCGTTTCGCCGTCGAGGTGAAAGAGGTTGCAATCCGCACCGGATTGCCGAGCGCAACCTTGTCCGGCGTAACCTGAAATGCCGTAAGGGAAATTTCCGCTTCCTCATGTGCGCCGAGATGGGCAAGCGCCGCCGCATCGCCCTTCTTGATCAATGTGCGCAGGGCCTGCCGCGTGATCCAGCGTGTATGCGGATTGTCCTTTGGCCATGTATCGATCAGCGCCAGCACGAAAGTCGGATTGTCCTTGGTGATGTCGTTCAGATGATTGGCGACGGATTTGCGCACATAAAGCGCCTCGTCGGCTTTCATCGTGTCGAGGATTGCGGTGACGGGCGAGGGATCGTCGATCAGGGGTTTGAGCTGGAACGACCATGGCAGACGCGGCCGGCAGCCTTCGCTTGCCAGCCGCCGCACATGTTCATTCGCGTGCCGTGACCATGTTTCCATCACGGCAAGGGTGCGGGCCATATCCTTTTGCAGGAAATGCCGGATGGCGAATTCCGAGGAGCCGAAGCGGGTGAAATAATGCAGCGCTTCCATGGAAAGATCGAAATCATCGAGGCCGTAGAGCGCCACATATTCCGGCAGCGAAATGGAGGCGAAACCGTTGCCGATGCCCGGCGCTGCGGCGGTCAGGATTTCGATATTGCGGGCATAGTCGCCGGGAAGTGTCGCATGCAGGCTCGTCGCCACCTGTCGCATGCGCTGCATGATGCCCAGCGCTTCGAGGTTTTCGGTGGCGAGCGCCATGAAGGCGGAAACGTCAAATGGCGGATGAACGGCCTTCGTCTCATCGGCGATATGCCGCAGTTTCTCGCGGTTAAAGATTTCCTTCAGTGCCGGTGCCGCCGCGTCGCTCATATCGCCCCTTAAAGTTCACTTTTTGTTCTTTTAGGGAATGATGCAGACGAAAGCAAGCAGGACCGAAGCAGCGAAAAAACGCTGTGGCTGATTTTGCCTGTTCTCAGATCAATAAGGCCTCTCTTCCGTCATGCCGGACTAGATCCGGCATCCAGCCGACGCGCGTCTGCGCGGCGAATAAAGTCTTTTCAGCCCAAGGACTTGTGCTGGCAGGACCCCGGCTCGAGGCCGGGGTGACGAAGGTGCAGATGCTCCGGGTTCGCCAAAAAAGCGTCAGCTCATCTGGCTGACGAATTTGGTCTCCAGATAGGCCTGAACCGCTTCCGAGCCGCCTTCCGTGCCATAACCGGAATCCTTGATGCCGCCGAAGGGGACTTCCGGAAGCGCAAGGCCGTTGTGGTTGATGGTCAGCATGCCGGCCTCCACCTGCTGGCCGAGTGCATGCGCGGTCTTGACCGAGCCGGTGAAGGCATAGGATGCAAGGCCGAAGGGCAGGCGGTTCGCCTCGGTGATGGCGTCATCGAAGCTCGAGAAGCGATTGATGATGGCGACCGGGCCGAAGGGTTCGTCATTCATGATTTTGGCGGTGGTCGGCACATTGGCGAGAACCGTCGGCTCGAAGAAATTGCCCTTGTTGCCGATGCGGCGTCCGCCGGTTTTCAGGTCTGCACCATGGGAAACGGCGTCGTTGATGAGGCCTTCCAGCGCCGGAATGCGGCGCTCATTGGCGAGCGGCCCCATGATGACGCCGTCTTCCAGCCCGTTGCCGACCTTGATGGCCTTCGTAGCTTCCACGAAACCTTCAAGGAAACGGTCGGCAACGCCGTCCTGCACGAGGAAGCGGGTGGGGGCGACACAGACCTGGCCGGCATTGCGGAACTTGGCAAGCGAGGTGACTTCGATTGCCTTGTCGATATCGGCGTCGTCAAAGATCATCACCGGCGCATGGCCGCCAAGCTCCATCGTGGCGCGCTTCATGTGCTTGCCGGCAAGCGCGGCCAGATGTTTGCCAATGGGAGTGGATCCGGTGAAGGAGATCTTGCGGATGACCGGATGCGGGATCAGATATTCCGAAATCTCGGATGGAACGCCGTAAACGAGGCCAATGACGCCCGCCGGTACGCCGGCATCCACGAAAGCGCGGATCAGTTCAGCCGGTGACGCCGGTGTTTCTTCCGGGGCCTTGACGATGATGGAGCAGCCGGTGGCAAGCGCTGCGGAAAGCTTGCGGACGATCTGGTTGATCGGGAAGTTCCACGGCGTAAACGCCGCGACGGGACCGACCGGCAGCTTGATGGCAAGCTGCGAAACGCCGGTTGCGCGCGCCGGAATGACCTGCCCATAGGTGCGGCGGGCTTCTTCGGCGAACCAGTCGATGGTATCGGCGGCGCCCATAATTTCAGTACCGGATTGCGCCAGCGGCTTGCCCTGTTCGCGGGTCATGATGTAGGCGATCTTGTCCTTGCGCTCGCGCAGGAGATCGGCCGCCGTGCGCATGATCTTCGAGCGCTCGAAAGGCGAGGTGTCGCGCCACACCCTGAAACCGCGCTCGGCGGCGGCAAGCGCCAGATCGAGGTCTTCCTTCTCGGCATGCGCAATCGCGCCGATGATCTCGTCGGTTGCCGGATCGGACACGGCGATCGTCTTGCCGGAAACGGCGTCTCGCCATTCGCCATCAATGAGAAGTTTGATGTCGGGATAGGTGTGCATAGGGGCTACCTTCATGATGCGGCCAATTCGGCGAAATGCCGTCCGGCCCTGAGACGTGAACAGAATTTTCCTGGCCGGACGATATCCGGCATCGCGGCTTTCGCTGCGCGGAACATGTGTCTGGATATTTCCGACGGGGGCTTCTGGAATTGTCGGAAACGGAAACGACAGCCTTTATATTAAGGTCCGGGCGGTACGTTTCAACCGTGTGCTCCGGCAATCGCCATGATTTTTCCGTGACGTGGAATTTGCCATTCGTCATTTCAATCCGGCACGCGGACGGGGCGTCGCTTATCCGGCTGCCGCAGGCGAATCAGATGCAGCGGCGCGACGACGGAAAGGCTCTCGCCACAATTCGGCCTTTGTCGCACCTGACGAATTATCGGGAGGGGTCTCCGCAGCTTGCCGCTTGTGTCATAATGGGACGCGTGGCCTGAAAAAATACAATAAGACGGAAAACTTATCCAAAGGGTTTACTCAAAACCTAGAGAAAATACGGATAAAATCTCACTAAGGATATAACATCCATTCCTGATATATATTGCTAGCGTCGGTTCCCTTGACCTTCAAAGGTTGGTGAAAACCCTCGACCTGAACGTTATCGATGGAGAAAAAGTATGAGTTTCGCCCGGGTACTTCTCAGTGCGTTCTTGTCGCTCGCGTGGCTTTCCTGTGCCGAAGCCGGCGAAATTGCCAAACCGCAAGGAAAACCGATATTAACCATATCCGGAAACATCGCCAATACGAATGGCGAGGGTGCCGCGGTATTTGATCGTGACATGCTGGAAGCGCTCGGCATGGTGACGGTGGAGACGACGACGCCCTGGCATGATGGCCGCGTCCGTTTCGATGGTGTTTCGCTGGCAAAATTGATGGATGTCGTCGGCGCAAAGGGCACCAGCGTCACGGCAGTCGCTCTCAACGATTATGTCAGCACGATACCGATTGAAGATTTTAAGAAATTTAACGTTATCCTGGCGATCAAGCTGGATGGCAATTACATGACAGTTCGCGAAAAGGGCCCGTTGTTCGTCATCTATCCCTATGACAGCGATCCGGAGCTGCAGAAGCAGACCTATTATTCGCGGTCCGCATGGCAAGTTGCCAAACTGATAGTGGAATAAAGGTGCCGTTTGCGAAAACTTGTGGCGGTGATCATCTGTTGCTTCGTCCTGGCAACGGGCTATATCGCTTTCGTCATTGCCGAGCGGCAGACCGCTCTGCAGAAATTCGCCCGCTACAATGACTCCTGGGCAGTCAGCCAGACCGTAGCCGAATATCTGCGCCTCCAGAACAAGCTGGCCGTGTTCGCGCTCAATCCCGGCAGGATCGACCGGGATGAGCTGCAACTGCGCCTGGACATCATGCTGAGCCGCCTCGAGCTTTTAAAGCAGGGCAATCTCGGGGCCTTCATCAATGAAAAACAGCAGTGGCGGGATCTCGTAACCCGCCTCGATGCCGTTCTCGCCCGTCTCGAGCAGCGGGTGAACACCCTCGATCCGGCCGAGGTTCCGGATCTGCTGGCGACGATGAGCGCGCTCGACGCGCCGATGACGACGCTTGCCTCGTCTTCCGTCGCTTATGACGTCAATCTGATCGATACGGCCCATGAGGATGTGCGCAAGCTGCATATCGTCTATACCGCGCTGGCGGGCGGCCTGATCCTGTGTGGTATCGCGCTCGTCATATTGCTGCTTCGCCAGAATGATCTCCTGAACCGCGCGCAGAAAAGCATGCGCGGCCTGACGGACGATCTGCGTGCCGCGACGCTGGAATTGCAGGCTAAAAATGTTCGGCTCGAACACGACGCCTATCACGACGCGCTGACGGGACTGCCGAACCGCGCGCTGTTCCGGCAGGAACTGATCGAAAGGTTGCGCCGATCCTTCGGCGGGACGGGAACGACAGCCATCCTCCTGCTCGATCTCGACGGGTTCAAGGACGTCAACGATACGCTCGGCCACGATGCCGGTGATGCGCTGCTTCAGGCCGTGGCGCAGCGGCTTTCGGGAATCGGCGGCGATTATGACATGGTCTGCCGTCTGGGCGGCGACGAATTTGCCGTCGTATCCGACGATCTGAACGAGGATGCCGCCCGCCGTCTTGCCACCAAGCTCATCGACCAGATCAGCCGCACCTACCAGCTGGGCGAGCAGGAGGTCAAAATCGGCACCTGCATCGGCATCGCCATATCGCACGGCGCCGTCGACGCGGATGAATTGTTCAAGCGCGCGGATCTGGCGCTTTATGAGGCGAAAGCCATCGGCCCCGGCCGGGCGAGCGTTTTCAAGGTCCGCATGCAGAAGCAGCTGACCGAGAAAAAGTCCTTCGAGGCCGATCTGCAGACCGCGTTGCAGAACGACGAGATGGAAGTCTATTACCAGCCGCAGGTGGCGACCCAGACACGCAAGCTTTGCGGCTTCGAGGCGTTGCTGCGCTGGAAACATCCGGTGCGTGGCGATGTGCCGCCCAGTGTGTTCATTCCCGTTGCGGAAAGAACCGGTCTCATCCATTCGCTCGGAAAATGGGTGATGGAGACCGCCTGCCGCGAGGCGATGGGCTGGGACGAGGACATGAAGGTGGCGGTCAATCTGTCGCCGGTTCAGTTCCACAGTACCAACCTCATCCAGAACGTCATGGGCGCGCTTGAGAAAAGCGGGCTGGAACCGAGCCGGCTCGAGCTTGAAATCACTGAATCGATCCTGCTCAACAAGAGCGACCAGACGATCAACACGCTGTCGCGCCTGAAGGCCGTGGGCATCCAGATCGCCATGGATGATTTCGGGACAGGTTATTCATCGCTCGCCAATTTGCGCGGCGTGCCCTTCGACAAGATCAAGATCGACCGCTCGTTCCTGCGCGATATCACCAGCGACCGCGACGCGCTGGCGATCGTGGAATTCGTGGTCGGTGTCGGCCGCAGTCTGCGGATGACGACGATTGCGGAAGGTATCGAGACGGAAGAGCAATATGAATGCGTCAGGCGTCTGGGCTGCGATCAGGTTCAGGGATATCTGATCAGCAGACCGTTGCCGGCCAAGGAGCTTGTGGCCTGGAGTTCCGTCTGAGACGCGCCTGTTTTGGCGCCGACCGTATCTTGAATTTTTTACCACGTCATAGCGTTGCTTGCGAAAACCGATACCGGTTGCCGCAACGATGCTGTAGAGCATTCCCGGTCGATATGGGATCATTGCGACAAAGCGGCCGGGTTTTGCGAAAAGGCTTGAGACATGGAAATACTGGACGTGCATGGAGTTGCCCTTCCCCTCTCTTCCGATGAGGTGTCGCCGGTCATCTGGCAGGCGCTGACCGACGGCAGCTATGAGGCGAAAGAGGCCCGCAGCGTCCTGAAAGCCATCAAGCCCGGCGATCGCGTACTGGAGCTTGGCTCCGGTATCGGGATCATCACCTCGATCATCGCCGGCATCGAGGATGTTTCCGTCTGGGCTTTCGAGGCCAACCCCTCCACCGCCGCGCTGGCAGAGCGGGTGATCAACGCCAATTGCCGCGGCAATGTCGTGTTTTCACAGGGGCTTCTCACCGCCGATGAGCCGAGCTCCTATCCTTTTTACGTCCGCAGGGATCTCTGGATGTCGTCCATGGACGAAAATCAGGGGCCTTATGAAAAACGCATCGAAATTTCTTCCGCCAATATCGATGAATTTATCGCCAGCCGGGGCATTACCGCGCTCGTGATGGATATCGAGGGTGCGGAACGCGATCTGCTCGGCAGGGCCGATCTGACCGGCGTGGAGCGGATATTCGTGGAACTGCACGACCATCTTTACGGTCTCGCCGGGGTTCGCGATATCATGCAGGCGCTGACTGCCAAGGGATATGCCTATGATCCGCGCGGTTCACGCGGGCCATGTGTCCTGTTCTCGAAGGACGAGAGCCCGAGGGAATACGATCCCGAGGTGGACTGAGGCCGCGCCGAATTCACGGGAACCGTCCTCCGCTCATTCCCGTTCTCACATTTGCATGAGGGCGCGGAGCGGGTCGACACGTGTGCCGGAATGGTATGCGGGTCGAGAAGATAATTTCATAAACAGCAATTCATTCCCAATTATTGTTGCAATTGTTGCAACCGTTATCCTGCGTCATTATCCCTCCATCAAACCGGCGCACAACAGGCTGTGCCGCAGATGCCAACGCAACCGAAGGAGTAAAGATCATGGGCTTTGTTAAGACGACAGACGGAACCGAAATCTTCTACAAGGACTGGGGCCCGAAAGATGCCCAGCCGATCATGTTCCACCATGGCTGGCCGCTCTCCTCCGATGACTGGGATGCGCAGATGCTGTTCTTCGTTTCCAAGGGTTTTCGCGTCGTCGCCCATGACCGCCGTGGCCACGGCCGTTCCGCCCAGGTTGCCGACGGTCATGACATGGATCACTACGCCGCCGACGCCTTTGCTGTCGTTGAGGCCCTCGATCTGAAGAATGCCGTCCATATCGGCCACTCCACCGGTGGCGGCGAAGTCGCCCGTTATGTCGCAAAACATGGCGAACCCGCCGGCCGTGTCGCCAAGGCAGTTCTCGTTTCCGCCGTGCCGCCGCTGATGCTCAAGACCGAGGCCAATCCGGAAGGTCTGCCGATGGAGGTTTTTGACGGCTTCCGCTCGTCGCTCGCCGCAAACCGCGCGCAGTTCTTCCGCGATGTGCCGGCCGGCCCGTTCTATGGCTTCAACCGCGATGGCGCGACCGTTCATGAAGGCGTTATCCAGAACTGGTGGCGTCAGGGCATGATGGGCGGCGCAAAGGCCCATTATGACGGTATCAAGGCCTTCTCGGAAACCGACCAGACCGAAGACCTGAAGAATATCAGCGTTCCTACACTGGTGCTGCATGGCGAAGACGACCAGATCGTGCCGATTGCCGACTCCGCGCTGAAATCGGTTAAGCTGTTGAAAAACGGCACGCTGAAGACCTATCCCGGCTTCTCGCACGGTATGCTCACCGTCAATGCCGATGTGCTGAACGCCGATCTTCTGGCCTTCATCAAGGGCTGATCCTTCTGCAAAATCAAAATGCGGCCGAGCGTTCGGCCGCATTTTGCGTTTCGCATCAAGCCATGTGGCCTCGCCAGGCATTGCGGTAAGAGGAGAGGCCGGGAATGTCGTGTGGCGTGAAATGGCGCTCGCGACCGGCAAGCGGCTTGATGCCGGTGAGCAGGGCCGCACCGGCGCTGGTGCCCGTCGACCCTTCGACCGCCGTTACTTCGGTCTTTGCAAAGCCGGCCAGCGCCTTCAGATAAAGGGTGTTGCTGGCGAAGGGGCCTTCCACAAGGATCGGACCTTTCCGCCCGATGAGCGAGAGGCTGCATTCCGTCATCAGGGCGAGATAAAGCGACGCCGCTGCGTGCCGTTCCGCGGCCGTGGCCGTGGCTTCGCCGATCCAGCGCGCCGCCTTGTCCGGAAATGGGCCGGAGCCGCTGACGACGCTCGGCAGCAGCATCATGCCATTGGCAATCACGCCGCCGAGAGCCGCGTCCATCGCTTCGTCTTTCACGGCCCCGAATTGCTGCGCCAGCATTTCGTACTCCCTGCCGCCCATGAAGCGGGACGAGGGAACCGGACGGCCGAAAGCATCGACATTCAGGAGTGTATCACGGGTGGGATCGAGCGAACCCGCCGAGCCGCCGATGGCGAAATTCACCACCCAGGTGCCGGTGGAGACGACCGAAAAATCACCGTCCCGGCGCAGAAGATGCGGCAGGAGCGATGCGTTGGAATCGTGGATGCCACAATAGACCGGCATATGCGGCGAAAGACCGGTTTCCAGCGCAATCGACGGGCGAATTGTTCCCAGCACATCGAAAGCGGAGCGGACCGGCGCCATCAAATGTTCGATATCGAGATGCGCGACGAGCGAGGAGAAACTCTTCCGCCGCGGGTTCCAGAGATCCGTATGGCAGCCAAGCGAGGTCGTTTCCGTGGCCTGAATGCCCGTCAGCCGTCCCGCCCAATATTGCGCATAGGTGACGATGCTGCGCACTCTGGAGAAATCGTCCGGAAAGGCCGCTTTCTGGAAATGGATTTGCGCGCCGAGGTTCAACCCGACGGGAAGCTGCGGTGAGCCGGTCTCGGCAAAATCGGGCCTGATGCCGCGATAGGCTTCTTCAATGGCGGCGGGATAGCCGTGTTCATAATCGAGCACCGGCATGGCGAGATCGCCGTTCGCATCTAGAAGCGCTGCAGAAGCGCCATGGGTGGTGATCGAAATCGCATCGAAACCGGGCTTCTGGCCGAAACGCTGAAGCGCGGAGAGAATGAAGCGCCAAAGCATCTCCACATCGTAATGCGGATAAATTCCATCGCGAAGGACGGGGTTCGCCTGTTTCTCAGCGGCAATCTCCTCGCCGCTGCCGGTGTCGATGACGACGACCTTGGCATTGGTCTTGCCGATATCGATGACCGCGACGCGGCCCGGTCTGATGCTCTCGCTCATGGCAGATGGAACACCGTCACCAGATCTTTTGCGACCGGCGAATTATCGACATTGCTCTCCATGATGTCGGCCATATGCGCCCACCACTTCTTCATCACGGGATGGTCGGGCAAGGCCGCCATGCCGTGGTTCTTCGGGCGCGTCAACACGCCGAACAGGATGTTAGTTTCCGGGTCGAGATGGATGGAGTAATCGCTCACACCCGCGTCGCGCAGCAGCGCCACCAGTTCCGGCCATATCTCGTCATGTCGCTTTTTATATTCGGCCTCTTTTCCGGCAAAGAGTTTCATCTTGAAGGCGTGTTTTTCAAGTTCCGGCATGGCTTAACTTCTCATGGCGCGAAGGCGACGGACAACGATGGGGATGGCGATGGTTACGATGAGCAGCAGACCGACAAAGATCGACATGACGATGCCCGGCACATTCAGAAGACCGAGCCCGAAGGTGACGAGGCCCATGACGAAAGCGGCAATGACGACGCCTGCGATGGTGCCGGAGCCGCCGAGAATGGAGACGCCGCCCAGCACCACCATTGTCACCACCTCAAGCTCCCAACCTTGAGCGATGGACGGGCGGGTGGAGCCGAGCCGCGATGTGAGGCAGACGGCGGCGATGCCGCTCATCAGGCCGGTGAGCAGGAACAGGATGAACTTCACCCGCTCGACGGGTATGCCGGAGAAACGGGCGGCGAAGGGGTTGTTGCCTATCACATAGACCTGCCGGCCGAAATTGGTGGCGTGGAGCAGAATGGCGAAGAGGATCGCCATGGCGATGAACAGCACGAATTCGAAAGAAATCACCCAGAAAACGTAACCCTGACCGAAATAGGCAAAATCGGCGGGATATTTGCCATAGGCCTGATCGCCCAGCACCATGTAGGAAATGCCGCGAAACAGGCTCATCGTGCCGATGGTGACGACGATGGACGGCAGCTTCAGCCCTGCGACCAGAAAGCCGTTGAAGGCCCCGCACAATAGCCCGGTGCCGATGCCGATGGCGACGAGGCCGGGCGTGCCGATCCCCATCTGAACTGCCGCACCCATGGCGGTGGAAGCGAGCGCGATGATGGCGGCGACGGAAAGATCGATTTCACCGGCGATGATCAACAGCGCCATGGCGAAGGCGATGATCGCCTTTTCCGTGAAGTTGAAGGTCGCGTCCGACAGGTTCCAGGCATTGAGAAAATAGGGCGAGGCCAGCGAATTGGCGATGAAGATGAGGATCGCAACACCAAGCAGCAGCACTTCCCAACTGGCCATGATGCGGCGTATCGGCGTGCCGAGCTTGTCTGGAATGATGCGCGGATTCTGCGCTGGTTGAGGCGTCGTGCTCATGCTGCGGCCTCCCTGGCCTGATCGCTTGCTGCGCGGTCACGCAGGATGATACGGCCTTTTCGCGCTTCGGCGCGGGCGTTGAAGACGACGGCGAGCACGATGACAACGCCGGAAATCGCCATCTGCGCGAAGGGCGAAATGCCGATGACGGGCAGGGCGTTCTTGATGACGCCGAGGAACAGCGCGCCGAGCACCGCACCCGCCACCGATCCGATGCCGCCGGCAATCGAGATGCCGCCGATCACATTTGCCGCCACGCTGTCCAGTTCGAAGCCGGCGGCGATGTCGACATAGGCAACCGCATAACGCGACACCCAGAGATAGCTGGCGAGACCGGCGAGCGCGCCCGAGAGCACGAAGGCGAAGAAGCGCGTCCGGCCGACATCGATGCCCGCATAGACGGCGGCACTCGGATTACCGCCCGACGCATAGGCGGAACGGCCGAAGGAGGTGCGGCTGAGCACCAGCCAGGCGCCGGCGATGATGAGGATCGCCACCCATGAAAGCACCGGCATGCCGAGGATCATGGTGCGCGGCACATTGAGGAAGGTCGGCGAAAGCTGGTGCGCATTCACCCAACCGCCGCCGGACAGAACGAAGGCCATGCCGCGATAAATGGTAAGCGTGCCGAGCGTGACGACGATGGGCGGAATGCCTAGCCACCAGACCAGCACGCCGTTGAGCGAGCCGAGAAATGCGCCGATGCCGACCGCCATGGCGATGAGAAGCGGCAGGGGAATTCCCGGAAAGGCGGCATTGGTCATCGCCACCGCCATGCCGGTGAAGGCGAGATTGGCGGCAACCGAAAGATCGATGGATTTGGTGAGAATGACCGCCATCTGGCCAAGCGCCAGAATGATGAGGATGGAGGTATCGTTGAAGATATTGACGAGATTGCCGGGCCGGCTGAAACCGGGCGCGCGCAGCGCAAAACCGGCGATCATGATGACGATGATGCCCGCCAGCAGCCATTCGCGATTTTTAAGTAGACGTTGCATGGTTTTGCCCCTCTCAGGCATTGCCGGTGGCGGCGCGCACCAGCTTTTCCGGAGAAAAATCGGCGCGTTCGAACTGGCCCGCCATCAGGCCTTCGCGCATGACGATGGCGCGGTCGGACATGCCGAGGATTTCGGGAAGTTCGGATGAAATCATGATGATGGAAAGCCCTTCCGCCGCAAGCTCGCTGATGAAACCGTGCACGGCGGCCTTGGAGCCGATATCGATTCCCTTGGTGGGTTCATCGAGAATGATGACCTTCGGCTGGGTGGCGAGCCACTTGCCGATCACCACCTTCTGCTGGTTGCCGCCTGAAAGCGTGCCGACCGGCACCGAAAGGGCGGCCGCGCGCAGATCGAGCCGTGAGGCATATTTGCGCGCCAGCGCGAATTCATTGGCGGCGGCCAGAAAGCCCTTGCGCGACGTGCGCGTGAGCGATGGCAGCGACATGTTCTGGTAGATCGGCATATCCAGCGCCAGCCCGTGGCGGCCGCGCTCCTCCGGCACATAAACGATGCCGGCGCGGATCGCGTCTTCCGGCGAGCGGATGGAAAGCGGCTGGCCTTCCAGCGATACCTGCCCTGAAGCCGGCCGGGTAATGCCGAACAACGACTGGCAAAGCTCGGAGCGGCCGGCGCCGATCAGCCCGTAGAGGCCGAGAATCTCGCCCTTGCGCAGTTCGAGCGAAATATCGCGGAATTCCGTCTGATGCGAATAATCGCGCACCGAAAGAACCGTCGGCCCAAGGGTGACGGCCTGCTTGGGAAAGGCGTTCGTCACGTCACGGCCGACCATCAGCCGCACGATCTCGTCCTGCGGCGTGGCGGCGAGATTGCCCGCTCCAACCATCCTGCCATCCCGGAACACGGCATAATTCTCGGCGATCTCATAGACCTCGTCGAACTTGTGGCTGATGAAGAGGATCGCCTTGCCCTGCCGCTTGAGGTTTTCGACGATGCGAAAGAGATCATCGATTTCCTTGCGAGAAAGGGCGGCCGTCGGTTCGTCCATGATGACGATGCGCGCCTCGACCGAAAGCGCGCGGGCGATGGCGACGAGATGGCGCTGGGCGATGGACAGGTCCTTCAGCCGGATCGTCGGATCGATGGTGCTTTCGAGCTGTTCCAGCAGGGTTCTGGCGCGCGTGTTGATGGTCTTCCAGTCGATCAGACCGAAACGACCTTTCGGCGCATGGCCGAGGAAGATGTTTTCGCCGACGGAAAGCTCGTCGAACAGCACGGTTTCCTGATGAATGGCGGTGACGCCGGCGTCGATGGCGTCCTGTGCGCTGTGAAAATGGACGGGCTGACCATCGAGAAGGATTTCGCCCTCGTTGGGGCGGTAAATGCCGGTGAGGATTTTGACGAGCGTGGATTTACCAGCACCGTTCTCGCCGATCAGCGCGGTGACCTTGCCGGGGTAAAGCGCGATATCGACGCCATCCAGCGCTTTGACGCCGGGGAATATCTGGCTGATGCCGCGCATTTCCAGAATGGGCGTGGCGCTGGAAGTCGCTGGTATGTCTATGTTTTGAGTTTCAGCACGCATCATTCCGTCTTACCGGTCTGTTTTGATTGAAGCGGGTAGGGGCACCCCCCTCTGCCCTGCCGGGCATCTCCCCTCAAGGGGGGAGATCGGCAAGCGGATAGCACCCTGCCTTATGGATCGAGCGGGTGCGGCACATCGATCTCCCCCCTTGAGGGGGAGATGCCCGGCAGGGCAGAGGGGGGTGCCCTCCGCACACTGCCGTCACTTCTCTAGATCAGAAAATCTTCGAGAACTGATCGATATTCTTCGCATCATAAACAAACGGATCGGCCATCGCCGCTTCGCTGTTTTCGCCAACCTTGATCTTACCCATACGACCGGCTTCGATTTCCGAACCCGGCTTGCCATCGGTTTCGCCCTTCACCAGGCGATAGGCGATCTGGGTGGCGGAGTAACCGAGGTCGATCGGGTTCCAGATGGCGAATTCCTTGGTGGCGCCCGACTTGATGGCGCCGGCCATTTCAGACGGCAGGCCAAGGCCGGTCACATAGACCTGACCGATCTTGCCCGCATCCTTCACCGCCTGCGAGGCGGCGAGAACGCCAACCGTTGTCGGCGCGACGATAACCTTCACATTCGGCTGCGAGGAAAGCAGGCCCTGCGCTTCGCGGTAGCTCTTGTCGGCCAGATCGTCACCGTAAACCGTGGTGACAAGGTTGAGGCCGGGGAAATCCTTCAGCTGCTTTTTCATCTCGTCGATCCAGATATTCTGGTTCGTGGAGGTGGTGGTGGCCGAAAGAATGGCGAAATCGCCCTTGCCGCCTTCCAGATGCGATGCGGCGAGCTGCAGGCACATCTTGCCGATCAGCGCGTTGGACGAAGGGTTGAGCTGGAGAATGCGGCCTTCCGGCGCAACACCGGAATCCCAGGAGATGACCTTGATGCCGCGCTGCGCCGCCTTTTTCAGCGCCGGAACCACGGCATCCGGGTCATTGGCGGAAATGGCGATGGCATCGACGCCCTGCGCGATCAGCGAATTGATGACTTCGATCTGGCCTTCCGCCGTGGTGCTGGTCGGACCGGTATAGATGATCTCGACGCCGCCGAGGTCCTTTGCGGCCTCCTGCGCGCCCTTGTTGGCGGCTTCGAAAAAGCCGTTGCCGAGCGATTTGACCACCAGTGCGATCTTCACATCGGCGGCCTGGGCAACGCTGCCCAGCCCTGCGACGGAGAGCGCCGCGCCAAGCGCCAGAGCGCTCGTCAATGTTCTGCGTGTAAGTTTCATGTCCCTTTTCCTCCCGTTTTGAACCTTTTTCCTCCCTCCGGTGCTCCTCAGGCGACCGAAGAAGAATCCTCTTCATCCGGTGGGGCGGCTGTCTTGCCATCCCTCACCGCGCCGACGACCAGTAGTTCGACGCCGGCATCTTCCACCATCCTCGCCGCCTCGTCGGAAATCCCGTCATCGGTAATGATGGTCGAGACATTTTCGAGCGGGCATAAAATGAGGCTGGAACGCTTTCTGAATTTCGAAGAATCGACCATCACGATAAGCTCTTCCGCCTGTCGCATCAGCTTCTGCTCGCTCTGGATCACCAGCGCATCGGATTCCATGATGCCAAGCGCTCCCACGCCCTGCGCACCGAGAAAAATCCGCCGCGCATAAAAATTGCGGATCGCATCATTCTCGAAAGGCGACAGGATAAGGCTCTGGTCGCGATAGATCGCGCCGCCCGGCACGCTGACATTGCATTTGGAATGTTTGACCAGGTGCTCGGCGATGGCGAAAGAATTGGTCATCACCTGCAGGCGGCGCGCCGCCATGTAGTGCACCATCTGGAATGTCGTCGTGCCGCCATTCAGGATGATCGCATCGCCATCGTGGCACAGATCGACCGCCTTGCGCGCAATTGCGCGTTTCTTGTCGATGTTGACCGATTCGGACACCCGGAACGGCCTGGCGGCCAGATTGCCGAGCTGCGGCGGATGCACCGCTTCCGCCCCGCCGCGCACGCGCCGCAACTTGCCCTGAACATGCAGCGAGGCGATATCCCGGCGGATCGTCGCTTCCGACGCATCCGTCAGTTCAGCAATATCCTGCACCGTCACGACAGCTTTTTCCTGTGTGGCGCTCAAGATGATGCGATGGCGTTCGCGTTCGTGCATGGGGTCCTCCTGATCGTGATTATTCGCAATCTCTTTACGTTGTCAATCAAGAACGATCAAATTAATCAATATCGCGCTGCAACATGAAAATTTGTGATCGTTTTTGATTGACATTGTGCTTTTGGATGCGCGATATCTGCCATTAAAGGAGGCGGGCCGCTATCGGCTCCGCGAATGCAGACAGATATTGGGAGGAAGACATGACGGGAAAATCCCGCCTTCTCGAAAGCCGTTGGGACGATGCCTATGCCAGAACGCTCGATGAGCCGGGCAAGCTGCTTTATCGTTCCAATCTGCTCGGTGCCGACAAGCGCATCACCAATTATGGCGGTGGAAACACATCTGCAAAGGTGCTTGAGACCGATCCGCTGACGGGCGAGAAGGTCCGCGTCATGTGGGTGAAGGGCTCCGGCGGCGATGTCGGCACCATCAAGCTCGATGGTTTTGCGACGCTTTATCTCGACAAGCTGGAAGCGCTGAAGGGCATTTACAAGGGCGTTGCGGATGAAGACCGCATGGTCGGTTTCCTGCCGCATTGTACCTTCAACCTCAATCCGCGCGCGGCTTCCATCGATACGCCGCTGCACGGTTTCGTGCCTTACGATCATGTCGACCATATGCATCCCGATGCAATCATCGCCATTGCCGCTTCGAAGAATTCGAAAGAGCTGACGCAGCAGATTTTCGGTGACGATATCGGCTGGCTGCCCTGGCGTCGCCCGGGTTTCCAGCTCGGTCTCGATCTCGAAGCTTTCGTCAAGGCCAACCCTAAGGCCAAGGGTGTCGTGCTGGAAAGCCATGGTCTCTTCACATGGGATAATGACGCCAAGGCGTGTTACGAACTGACGCTTGCCATCATCAACAAGGCGATCGAATGGTTTGCGGCCAAGACCGAAGGCAAGACGATTTTTGGCGGCGCGGTGGCGAAGAGCCTGCCCGTTGCCGAACGCCGCGCCATCGCCGCCCGGCTGATGCCGGAAATCCGTGGCCGCATCGGCCGTGAGGAACGCAAGCTCGGCCATTTCGACGATCAGGAGGCGGTTCTCGAATTCGTCAACTCGAAGGACCTGAAGCCGCTCGGCGCACTCGGCACATCCTGCCCCGATCACTTCCTGCGCACCAAAATCCGCCCACTGATCCTCGATCTCGATACGGCGAAGCCGGATGTGGACGCGCTGACGGCGGGTCTCGACAAGGCGCTTGAAGCTTACCGCGCCGATTATACCCGCTACTACGAGGCCTGCCGCCACGACAATTCGCCGAAGATGCGCGATCCGAATCCGGTGATTTTCCTGATCCCCGGCGTTGGCATGTTGTCCTTCGCCAAGGACAAGGCCACTGCCCGCATCGCCGGCGAATTTTACGTCAACGCCATCAACGTCATGCGTGGTGCTTCCACCGTGTCCGAATATCAGGGCCTGCCGGAGCAGGAGGCTTTCGATATCGAATATTGGCTGCTGGAAGAGGCAAAACTTCAGCGCATGCCGAAGCCGAAGAGCCTTGCCGGCCGGGTGGCCTTCGTCACCGGCGGTGCTGGCGGTATCGGCCGGGCGACGGCGGAAAGGCTGGCGGGCGAGGGCGCCTGCGTGGTTCTGGCGGATATTGACGAAGCGGCGCTGGAAGCCGCCAAGGCCGATTTCGTCAAGCGCTACAGCACTGACTCGGTGCGTACCGTCAAGCTTGATGTGACGAAAGAGGATGCCGTCATCGCAGCCTTCGCGGAAGCGAGCGTGGAATTCGGCGGCGTGGATATTCTCGTCTCCAATGCTGGCATAGCTTCCTCCGCGCCGGTGGAAGACACGACGCTTGCCATGTGGAACAAGAATATCGACATTCTCGCCACCGGCTATTTCCTCGTTTCGCGGGAAGCGTTCCGGCTGCTGCGGCGTCAGAATCTCGGCGGCAACGTGGTGTTCGTCGCCTCGAAAAACGGTCTCGCTTCCTCGCCCAATGCCTCCGCCTATTGCACGGCCAAGGCTGCGGAAATTCATCTGGCCCGTTGCCTCGCCCTCGAAGGAGCGGAAGCCGGCATTCGCGTTAACACCGTCAATCCCGATGCCGTGCTGCGCGGTTCTAAAATCTGGAGCGGCGAGTGGCGCGAGCAGCGCGCGGCTTCCTCGAAGATCGAAGTGACCGATCTGGAGGAACATTACCGCAAGCGTTCCATGCTGAAGCTCAATGTCTTCCCGGAAGATATCGCCGAGGCGATCTACTTCCTGGCGTCCGACGCCTCCGCCAAGTCCACCGGCAACATCATCAATGTCGATGCCGGTAATGCGCAGAGTTTTACGCGGTAGGGTGTCGGTGGATATCGACATATAAAAAGACACGATGCTTTGAGAAGTGGCGAAAGTCCCACCTTCGTCATTCCGGCCTTGAGCCGGAATCCAGCAGCCGCGCGTCTGCGCGGCGAGAGAGTCTTCTCAGCCCAAAGACTTGGGCTGGCTGGATTCCGGCTCAAGGCCGGAATGAGGGGGTGGTGGCGTCGCGGGCCGAAGCACCTGTTGTGTTCATTGCCTGGGAGGAAGAGATGACCGAGACAAAAATCGCTGCCGATGTGATCGCGGCGGAAAACGACAAGCGTGCTCACGCGCTGAAGGACGATTATCAGGCGCTGGGCAACCAGCTTGCGCGCCGCAATATCGATATCGAGGCCGTTACTGCCAAGGTCGCGGAATTTTTCGTCGCCGTGCCCTCCTGGGGCGTTGGCACCGGCGGCACCCGTTTTGCCCGTTTTCCCGGCACGGGCGAGCCGCGCGGCATTTTCGACAAGCTGGATGATTGCGCCGTCATCAACCAGCTGACACGGGCGACGCCCAACGTTTCCCTGCATATTCCGTGGGACAAGGAAGACCCGAAGCGATTGAAGGCCCATGCCGATGCGCTGGGTCTCGGCTTCGACGCCATGAATTCCAACACGTTTTCGGATGCGCCCGGCCAGAGCCATTCCTACAAATACGGTTCGCTCAGCCACACGGATGCCGCTACGCGCCGGCAGGCCGTCGAGCACAACATCGAATGCATCGAAATCGGCAATGCCATCGGCTCGAAGGCGCTGACGGTGTGGGTGGGCGATGGTTCGAACTTTCCCGGCCAGAGCAATTTCACCAAAAGTTTCGAGCGTTATCTCGCCGCCATGGCCGATATTTACAAGGCGCTGCCGGATGACTGGCGCATCTTTTCCGAACACAAGATGTACGAGCCGGCCTTCTATTCGACCGTCGTACAGGACTGGGGCACCAATTACCTCATTGCCAATACGCTCGGCGAAAAGGCCTTCTGCCTCGTCGACCTCGGCCACCATGCGCCGAACACCAATATCGAGATGATCGTCGCCCGGCTCATCCAGTTCGGCAAGCTCGGCGGTTTCCATTTCAACGACAGCAAATATGGCGATGACGATCTGGATGCCGGCTCAATCGAGCCATACCGCCTGTTCCTCGTTTTCAACGAGCTGGTGGATGCCGAATATCGCGGCGTGAAGGGTTTCCATCCCGCCCATATGATCGACCAGTCGCATAATGTGACGGACCCGATCGAAAGCCTGATCTCCAGCGCCAACGAAATCCGCCGCGCCTATGCGCAGGCGCTGCTGGTTGATCGTGCGGCCCTCGACGGCTACCAGCAGGATAATGATGCGCTGATGGCTTCCGATATGCTGAAGCGGGCCTATCGCACCGATGTGGAACCGATTCTTGCGCAGGCCCGGCAATTGGCGGGCGGCGCTATCGATCCGGTCGCGACTTATCGTGCGAGCGGCTATCGCAAGCGGGTGGCGGCGCAACGGCCTGCTTCGGTCGGCGGCAGCGGCGGTATTGTGTAAGTTCGGTGTCGCTAGAATAGAGGGAAGCTAAGGCTGACTACACACCTTGCCTCTATCTCGACGTCATCCTCGGCCTTGTGCCACTACTGTCCGGTTTAAATTTGCGGCCATTGGAAGGCCATCTGGATTTGGTTTGTGGGTTTGTCTGGTGGCGGGTCGAGAAGCCGATCGGTGCGTCGCCGGTGCATGAGGTTTGCGCGTACCAGCCTGGCGAAGGCGAGTGGGCTTGGCACGGTCT
>NZ_JAQAHF010000013.1:0-165992 GCF_027871645.1 Agrobacterium sp. ST15.13.015 | reverse complement strand
ATCTACATCAACGCGCCGATTGGCATAGAGCATGCGGACCTTTTCGGGATCTGCCTTGATATCCCTTTCGTAAGCATCCGCCATTGCTTTCAGCGCCGACCCGGCGTCCGCCTTCTCGACAAGGGAGCCGGTTGCGGCGAGCGTTTCCACGAGCTTCTTGTGATCGCCAGCCTGCAGGGCTTCCACAATGGAAGTCTGCGAAAAATGACGCTCGCTGCCTGCAGAGTCAGCGCCTTGCATTTTCTGGTCATTCGAAGCCATATTTTTTTCTCCTGAGTCTTTGGTCGATCGTTTCTCTGAGACGTTTGAGGGGGCGTTCGTTGACGACAATTCCCAATTTGATCCCGGATCATCTTCCCGGTGCGGTATTGGACCCACTCGGCCATCAGTACCGATGATATGATCGACGTCCGCATACGTCGGTTGAACTGTGTTGGTGACCGAGGTTGCCAGTTTCAATCGTTCGAACAGGGAAGTGATATCTTCAACTTCCTCGGCAGAACTAACTGAGTGACGGGCCATTTTTTTGCGAGAATCGATTTCTTCCTTTGCCGCCGCTCGTTTCCGTTTCTCGATCGCTATCCCCAGGTTTGTTACCGTTGCGATCGTGACTTGGTGGCTTTCGTGGGCTGAGGTGTTAGCCGTCGATTCCGACCCGCAGAATTCCGGTTGCATTTGCTCTTCAGTCGTGATGACAGAAGACTGGAAAACTTCGAAGTCAATGGCGCTCGGGTAAAGGTCCGCGCTTTCCGGCATTTCCACATCCGATGTGGATGGTTCGTGCAGCTGGTTCTCCCCGAAGGAGCTTTCTTGTCTGCCTTGGAAGGAAAGCGGCGTCGTTGGAGAGATTTCCATCTGGTCGAGCGGCCTTAGCAAGTGCGCGTTCGAAACCGACGAGCGCTCTTGGAAGGCAGCAGGTTCGAGCGCTGGGAATTGAATGGAATTATTTGGCGCGCTTTGCTGAGTGAGCTTTGCACTGAGAGCCTCAACATTGTTTGCCACGAGGGGAGAAGCAATGACGTCGAGACGACTGCGATGCCTCGTCAGGCCGACATAGGTCAGCTTATCTGAAAGAGCACCATCACAGAGGAGAATGGCGTGATCAACTGTGGCCCCCTGACTCTTATAAATTGTAGCAGCATAGCCGTAGGTAAAACCCTTAAACTCGCTATCGGTCCAAGTGACGGTTCGTCCAGATCCGTCTAACCTTGCAGTAATGCGAACCCCAGCAGATGTGCCATTCTCAGCTCGGGAAGCTTCTGTGCTATTAAGTCCGACTACAGTTGCAAAAGTACCATTGCGGATGTCCGCTTGCAGACGGTTTTCGCTGAATATAATCCTGTCTCCCAAGACGAGATTAATCCTTTGCTGAACGCGTCTCGACGAACCCTCATCTATTCCAGATTCCGAACTTCCACTATCTATTACGCTTGACCACACACTCATTTGCTGGTCTTGCAATCCGGATTTGTCAACAAACCTCTGATGAAGAGCGATATTGGCGCGATTAACGCTCCTGTTGGAGTGTGCCATCACAAGACGATCATACACCGGATATCGGTCGCAAACTCTATTCATCTCCTCCAGCATGCGGTCAGTGATCTGGTCTGACGCCCTGACGTTTGAGCCGCTAGGAGGAGCATATACGAAATGGACGAGGCCCATTTGTTCGAGCGCTGTGAGATAGTGCCCGACGGCGCTCTTGGCATCGCGTCGTATGTCACGTCCGAGCTTTTCTGTTTCTATTCGCGACCGCGCGTCGAGCTGTCGAAGCGGCTGGACGAGTTCATAGCAGCCGGCTTGCTCCATAATAATCGGAAGCAGATCACCAGGTCCAACAGGGGGCAGTTGCCGATCGTCTCCCACACATATCAGTTTCGGCCTTTCGGTTGGGTGATAGGAAGTGGCATTTGCAACTGTCTCGATTAGTTGCGCGATCTCCTGCGTCTTGGCCATCGACATTTCGTCGATCACGACGATGGTATTTTTTCCGATGGTGCGGTCTTTCGCCTTGAAAGTCGTCGCGACGTCGCGAAGACCTTTCTCACGAAGCTCCTGGGCCGCCCGGTTGGTGGGTACGAAGGCAATCAACTTTATTTTCTCGGTCGGGAGCGCTTCCTCGTTGAACCTGTCCACCGCTTCGTTCAGGGCTCCAAGTACACTTGTTTTTGCGGAACCCGCTACGCCCACCATAGTGGAAGCTCGATTTCGCCTAGACAGATAATGTAATGCTCCTCTGAGCTCCGGTGTGAAAATGCCTCTATCGGCGACCATATCAACAATGGTTCCCGGAACGCCGAAGCTTTCTTCTGCGGAAAGATTGGTGACATGACGTACAGTATTCTGTTCCGCAGCTCTCAGCTCTGTAGAGGTGTAGAGAGGTTGGCCATCTGGAGAATCAAGCCGGGTCAGTTTGTCGCTTGCGACGACCTGTTGGAATAGCAGGTCGATTTCTTGTACCGGCCGTTTGTAGTGCGTGAGTGCCCGAGCCGCCGAAATCTTAAGTTGGTCTTGTCCGAAGCACGCATTGCGATTTGCGGCGTGGTTTACGACCCATTCCACAATATTGCTCTCGTCCAGCAGGTTACTGAACTGGCGAAGATCTGTCTGGAAGCGCGTAGGGACAGACGTGTCAACAGCAGCCATTCCGGGATCGGACATTACAATGTCGTCGGTTGGCATGCTTGCCACTCCTATTCCCCTCGCTTTCCAATCGTGTGTGATCAGCCAGCCAGGATGGAAAGTTCGGTAACGGTGCTGATTTCAAAACTCAATGAGCATCCGGTGCGGTCTCAAAGCCATTGAGGGGACATGGTGTTCATCAAAACCTAGAAGTCAGTTAGATGGCCCGCGTGGCTCCAAGTATATCTGAGGAAGAATTGAATTCCTTAAGCTCAGATGAGCAATCTTTCTATGGTGGATCGATTGCGAGGACTATAACTTGATATCAGGAACGCTTCTACACATGAAAAATTCAAAATCGCTACAAATGAAACTTTGGAAATGTTTACCTTTAAGGGTTACGGTTTGCAGTTTGTAATCATTAACGTTGGGTCGCTGGTTCGATCGAGCCTGTTCGTTGAAACGCGACTTTCATGCCTTTAGGCGAAGCGCGACAACAGTCCGCCGACGTCTGCGTGCTGAACCGTATGCTTCGAGATCTTCTCACCGCCACCTACCGACAATGATGTGACCAACCATGTCGCTCGGCTTAACTCAAGGAACACGAATATTGCACCTCTGTGCGGATTTCGGTCTTATTGTCGTAATGACTCTGGGAAGCTTCATGATCGTCTCCTGGAGCTTGATTGCACCCCGTGCGACCACACTCTCGCAGAGCGCTGGGCGCAGTTCACGCCTGCGGAAGTCCAGAGTGGCGTCAAGCTGGCGAGCGAAACCGGTCAGGTGCTGAAGACCATCGAAGGCTATATCGTCACGGTAAATCATGACGCGGACTCGAGCGCGACGTCGGCACGCGAACAGTCGGTCCGCCTTGCCGAGGTCAATACGGCAGTCAACCTGATAGACCAAATCATCAGCAGAATGCAGCGATGGCAAAGCGAGCAACGCGGCGAGCGCCTCGCGCGCGGGGTGAGGCCGCACGGCTTTGCGATCTCGTCGGCCGGTCGGACCTCTCGCCCGGTTTGCCTCCCCAGCACCGCGGATGGCGTCGGGTGTGACCAAGGCCATTGCCGACAAAGCTGCCGTCAAGCAGGTGGCTAGGCAAGAGTTCCGAGTTGCCCTCCCCGATCCGAACGGTGAACCTTTCGCACTCGGGGTGATTCCAAGAGGCTCGCCCACCGAACGAGAGGGGAGCGTCAGGACAGCCCTCGGTGATCGCGCCTCAGGCTTCATTCTTGCCCAGGGTTCGAAGAGATTTTTGCCGAACTCTCGGCACCCTCCTTAAGCGCCACACCGCTCAACTGCAAGCGCAGCGCCTCCCGGACGATCCAGGCGATCTTATCCGCGGCAATCTCGTAGCCGAGCCCGTCGGCGTGAATATTCGAAATGCAGTTACGCTCGCTGTCGCGCCGTCCTGCCTGGGGGCGGAAGGTGATGTAGGCACCCAGACTGTCAGGCACGCTTAACCCCGGTCTCTCGCCGATCAGGACGATTGCAACCTCCGCACCGAACGCCGCCGCCGCCTCGTCGCCGAATGCTACCCGCGCCTGTTCGCCCAAAATCACCGGGGCGACACTGAAGCCGCCAAGACGCTTCATGCATGCCTTGAAAAGCGGAACGGCATGACGCTCGACCGCCGAGGCGGAAAGCCCGTCCGCGATGACGAACGCGATGTCATGGCTATCCCCTGGCATTGGAAGATCGGCTGCAAGCGGCTGGCGACCCAGATCCGGGCGCGACAAGTAGATGGTACGATCCGTGGCGCAGGACCTGATCCGGATCGTTGATACCGGTGCAAGCTGCTTGGCGAGGGCGACAAAATCCACTTGACCGTGCACGGCGTCCCTGGCCTTCGCATGGGCCAGCTGGAAATCCAGAATTGCCGAGGTCGGCAACGCGTCGCCCGCTCTACCGAGTCCAATCCGGGCGCGTGTCGAATGGCGGAAGCGCTCAAACGGGTCTCGACCCCAACTCATGCGGACACCCCGTAGCTCAAGAGATTGCGAGAGAATTGGCCCGAGGCGCTGGCGGGCGCCAGCCGGCCCGAGTGATCAAGCATGCCCATGCGATTGAGCCAAGCCTCAAATTCGGGCGCCGGCGGACGATTGAACTGATGCCTGAGGCCGACAATATCGTGATAAGACAGGCTCTGGTAGTTAAGCATGACGTCATCAGCGCCGGGCACGGCAATCATGAAACTGACGCCCGCGACAGTCAATAGCACCATCAGATTGTCCATGTCGTCCTGGTCTGCCTCGGCATGGTTGGTATAGCAGACATCGACCCCCATCGGCACACCGAGCAGTTTTCCGCAGAAATGATCCTCTAGCCCGGCGCGAATGATCTGTTTGGCGTCGAACAGATATTCCGGTCCGATGAAACCGACCACGGTGTTGACGAGCAGCGGGCGGAGTTCACGTGCGACTGCGTAAGCCCGCACCTCGACCGTCTGTTCATCCACGCCGTGATGTGCATCTGCCGAAAGAGCGCTGCCCTGACCGGTCTCCAGATACATCACGTTGTTTCCGACGCTGCCGCGCTTCATCGACAGCGCGGCGTCATTGCCTTCCCTGAGAACGGCGAGATCGACGCCGAAACCATTGTTGGCAGCCTCAGTGCCGGCAATCGACTGGAACACAAGATCGAGCGGCGCCCCGGCCTCGATCGCCTTGATGGAAGTGGTGACATGAGTCAGCACGCAGGATTGGGTGGGAATCTCGAACCGCTCGCGCAGCCGGTCGAAAAGGACCATCAACCTGGTGCAGGCATCGAGGTTGTCGGTGGCGGGATTTATGCCGATCACCGCATCGCCGATTCCGTAGAGAAGGCCGTCGAGTGTCGAACCGGCGACGCCTTCTGGATCGTCGGTCGGGTGGTTGGGCTGGAGCCGGCTCGACAGCCTGCCCGGCAGGCCGATGGTGGAGCGGAAGGCAGTGACCACGTTACATTTACCGGCAACGGTGATCAGATCGTGATTGCGCATGATCTTGGAGACCGCCGCGACCATTTCCGGCGTGAGGCCCGTCGCAAGTGCTGCCAGCCTTTCGGTTGTCGCGTCGTAGGAGAGAAGCCAATTGCGAAACTCGCCGACCGTCATATGTGAAACTGGCGCGAAGGCAATTGGGTCGTGGCGATCGATGATCAACCGGCTGACCTCGTCGACTTCGTAGGGGATCAACAGATCCTCCAGGAATGTCTTGAGCGGCATGTCGGCAAGCAGGCAGCGGGCAGCGACCCGCCGCTCGTTGCTTGACGCTGCAACCCCCGCAAGCACATCGCCTGACTTGAGTGGCGAGGCACAGGCCATGACCGATTTCAGGTCGGCGAAGACATGGCGCTCGCGTCCAAGTATGATCGAATACATTTTATCTCCGCTCGTGGGTATCAGGCAGCCCATTTCTTGCGCAAGGGCGAAGCTACCTTCAAGATTGTAAGTCCAGCCCGAACTGGGCAGTGCGGGCGCCATGCCTCCTGAAAGCTATGCACGATCCATGCCACTCCTGGCTTGGGCGCGCGCGGTCCATTCATCGAAGGGCTTGTGCTCCTAAGGTGCCTCCGGACGATGCAAGCCGTGACCGAAGCATTTCGGATCCGCCATGGATCATGAGGCGTTCGGAACTCGATTGCCCGAGGCGGCTTCAACTGACCGTTTGCCCGGCCTTCACTGTCGAGGCTGCCTTTCCAATGAGCCTGGAGAGATAGCTGCCAACCGCAGCTTGGTCATCCGCGGCCACCAGGAGGTCATTTCTCACCTCTATCATGACATTTGGAATACCGTTCGCGATGCCGTGCTCGACGAGCGTGTGCGTGACCCCATCGGCTGGACCGTATGGCTGGTTGCGCATGACGACATACTTGCGATCGGCCCCTTCGAATTCCGCGAGAATTGCATCTGCGAGCGTCGTGTCGCTGTCGTGCAATATCCCGATCTCGACCTCGCGCTTCTTGCCGAAATAGACGGGGGTGAAACTATGGACTGTGACGAGCATCGTCCCGCGCCCCTGGGCCTTGCGAGAGGCGAGAATTTCGGACAGTCCATCACGAAAGGGTAGATAAATCTCGTTGATCCGCGTCAGGCGATCTGCTTCCGGCATGCTCTGATTTCCCGGAACGTCATAGATCTCGCTTTTGCCAACAATTGCAGACACTGCCTCCGGCGGGCGATTGCAGTCGTAAACGAGCCGCGAAAAGCGCTGGTAATAGAGGACCGCATCGAGAGATGACGAAAGATATCGTGCGAGTTCCAGGGCGCCCGGATCCCAGGCGATATGACTTGAACGCGCAGACGCATCAAGGCCGAGGTCGCCGAGTGAAGGCGGGATCAGGTGTGAAGCATGCTCGCATACGATTACAAACTTGCCGAGCGCGGCCTTGTTTTCGATCGCGATTGCAGACTCGCCAGGGGCGAGCAACGACAATTTACCCATAACAGTCTCCGTTGATATCCACACAATAACAACGAAAACAATAAAAGCAACATGATATCAACATTGCATAAAGTAGCCCTCTGTCGCGGTGGAGGTTTCGCCACGTCACGGCCCCTCGTTCGCTACGCCGATTTCTAACTGTTGCCGAAAACATGGGCAAAATGCCTGCAAAATATGCCTTTTTGTAAGGCAGATCCTCAGAGCATTTTATCCAATTCCCATCCTGTGCCGACGCTTGTGCTGTCAGCCGCGATCACTCTCATGGCGATTTTCTTAGCTACGGAAATTGAAAAACCCTCATCGGGTGTGTTGACAAACGCAAAATATCCACATAAATCCACATTCCAAGGAGATCGCAATCGTGGATTTTTCAGTTCTTTCGCTCAGCTCAGCAATTGTTTCCGGCAAGCTCACATCCGAAGCGCTCGTTCAGGAATGCCTGGCGCGCATTGCGCGGCTGAACCCCATCGTCAATGCCTTCAGCCAGGTGTTTGAAGAACAGGCCCTCAAAGAAGCGAGGGCCTGCGATCGCGAGGCAGCCGAAGGTCGGTTCCGTGGTCCTCTTCATGGTATCCCGATGGGCGTGAAGGACCTCTTCTTCGTGGAAGGGCAGCTATGCCAGCGCGGATCTCGTGCCTATAAGGATTTCGCTCCCAAGATGACGGCGCCGATCGTCCAGAGGATGATTGACGCCGGATCTATCATCATCGGCAAGACGACAACTACCGAAATGGGGTGGTCCGGTTCCGGCTTTTCCGAATTCTATGGCCCGACGCGCAATCCATGGGACCCCAAGCTCACAAGTGGTGGTTCGAGCTCGGGTTCGGGTGCTGCGCTCGCGGCCCGAATGGTTCCCTTCACATTGGGGTCCGATGGTGGCGGTTCCGTGCGCATCCCGGCAGCTTTCTGCGGTGTGTTTGCCATGAAGGGCTCGCTGGGGCGCGTTCCGGCTTGGCCCTGGAGCGCGACGGAGATGCTGTCCCACGCCGGTCCGATGAGCGTCACGGCAAAGGATAGCGCTTTCTTGTTCAATATTGCCAAGGGGCCCGATCCGCGAGACCATCAGGCGCTGCCGGACGACGGAGCAGATTACACTGAAACGCGATCGACAAAGTCCCTCCGGATTGGTTTTGCACCAAGCCTCTTCGGGTTCAAAGTCGCGCCGGAAATCGACCGGGTCGTGCGCGAAGCGGTCGATGCGCTCACCAAGGCGCTCACTATCGATGTTCGTTCGGTTTCCCCGGACTGGGAAGATCCGATCCGTATCTTCGAGACACTCTGGGTTGCCGGCCGGGGCGTCGCCTATGGGTCCCAGTCGGATCTTTCCGATTTTGGCAGCGGTTTCCGTGCGCTCGTCGAAGCGTCGGCACGCTACGATCTTAAGGATTATCTCTCGGCTGCGAAAGCGCGCGCGGAATTTGCTGGTCGCGTGCACGCACTCTTTGAGGACGTCGACCTGCTCCTCTTGCCAACCATCCCGGTCGAGCCGTTTGCGGCGGATCGGGAGGCGCCCGAAGGGTTCCAATCGCCCTCGGAAGTCCTCGCGTGGACGGGCTGGACGCCCTTTACATATCCCTTCAATCTTTCCGGCAACCCGGCAGCCTCGTTGCCTTGCGGCCTGACCGTCAACGGGTTGCCCGTTGGCCTGCAGGTCGTCGGCCGTCGCCACGCCGATGCGCTTGTCATGGCATTCTGCCAGCAGGCCGAGGACCATCTTTTCAAAAACAACAATCCTCCACTTGTCGTTGCTGGCGACAAGATGGGGTGGGGAACGCCCAGCAAATCAACTGTGGAGATGTCGTCATGGAGTTCAATAGAAGATCGCTCTTAAAGAGTTCGGCGCTTGCGGGCATCGCACTTGGCATGCCTATCCTCAATACTAAGTTCCTGGTCAACCCGGCCAATGCCGCGGAAAACAAGGTCCTTAAATTTCTCTCGGCCGAAACTCTGACCGGCAACTGGGATCCGTCTTCTCACACGACGCTGGCGCAGATCAACCTTGAGAGCTTTGTGTTCGGTTATCTAACCCGCGCACCGATGACGCCGGAAAAGCCTGACGAGCTCGTCATGGAACTGGCGACCGAGATGAAGCTGATCGACGAGCACACGCTCGAATTCAAGCTGCGCGAAGGCGTCACCTTCCACGACGGCAAGCCGTTCAGGGCCGAAGACGTCAAGGCGACATTCGAGTATGCAAGTCGCCCCGACCGACCGGCCGCCTGGTATCCCGGTCCCTGTGAAGTCGAAGTCGTCAGCGATTACGTCGCGCGCGTCAAGACCGACAAGGCCGGCTACCCCGCAAGCCTTTTCTGGTTCCTGTCCTCCTTCCTGCCGATCATGTCGGCAAAGGACGTCGCCGACCCGAAGACGCTCTCTGCCCGGCCGAACGGCACCGGTGGTTTCAAGTTCGTCAAGCAGGACGGCAACACGACCGTTCTCGAGGCCTTCGACAATTTCTACCTCGGCAAGCCGACGATTCCCGGACTGCATTTCAGCTTCGTCGGCGATGCGACGACCCGGACACTGGCGCTTCTGAATGGCGAGGCCGACCTTATCGAACGCCTTGAAGCCGAACAGGTCGAAACGATCGAAAAGACCGGCGGCTTCCAGCTTCACAAGGCGATCTCGGTCGAGAACAAGTATCTTTGGTTCCGTTGCTCGAAGCCGCCCTTCAACGACTGGAGACTGCGTCGCGCCGTGTGCCACGCGATCGACCGGTCGGTGATCGACGATATTCTCGGCGTTTCCGGTCACGCGTCGAACTGCTACGTGTCTCCGGTCAAGTTCGGCTATGTCGATATCCCGAACTATCCGAAGTTCGATCCGGACCAGTGCCAGAAGCTTTTGGCGGAAGCCGGCTTCCCGAAGGGCGAAGGTCTGCCCGAACTCGAATACATCACGTCGGTCGGCTTCTACCCGAAGACCAAGGAATATGCCGAGGCCATCACGGCGATGCTTCAGGAACAGGGCTTCCCCGTCAAGCTCAACGTCATGGAAGTCGCGGCCTGGGGTGACGCGCTCTACGATCGTCCCGGCGGCGGGCCCGGTCATATGATCGACTGCGGCTGGTCGACGGGTTCGCCGGAACCCGATCTGGTGCTGAGGACCCATTTCCACTCGACGACGCACCGCATCTGCGGCATCCAGGATCCGGAAATCGATGCTGCCCTCGACAAAGAGCGCAACGCCTCAAAGCCCGAGGAACGCAAGAAGGTCATTCAGACCGAGCTGATGCCGTTGCTGGCGGAGAAGACGCCATCATTTTCTCTCTTCACGTCCGTTTTCATCCACGGCATGCGTGATGGCCTGAGTGGTCTCTACATCTACCCGAATGGTATGATGGACGCCAACAAGGCGACATTGGCCTGATCCAGCGCTGCGGCCACTGCCTGGCAGTGGCCGCCTTGGCCCCGACAGACTAGGGTAAGTACATGTTCCTTCTATCATTCCTGATGAGACGGCTTCTGCAGGGGGGCCTGATCATCCTTCTCGTCATATTCATCATCTTCACGCTGTTGCGTGTGGTGCCGGGTGACCCCGCGCGCCTTATCGTCGGCGGCATGGCCCCTGATGCGGTCGTGGCGATGAAGGCAAAGGAACTTGGTCTCGATCGGGCCATCCCGCTGCAATTCGTCTCCTATCTTGGCCATTTGGCGACCGGCGATCTTGGCACGTCGTTCGTCAGGCCGAAGAGCGGGGCGAGCCTGGCCGGCTCGGCCTATAACGACCCGACACGCGAAGAGCGGGCGAAGGTCCTAGATCTCATTCTCGATACACTCCCGATGACCCTGCAGCTCGCAGCCGTCGCACTGGTCATCGCGTTGCTCGTTGCTGTTCCGCTCGGCCTTGCCGGCGGGCTCTATCAGGGTCGCTGGCCCGACAAACTCGCGCTCGCATTGGGGTCGATCTTCGTCTCGACCCCGAACTTCTGGCTGGGCATCGTGCTGACGCTCTTTCTGTCGGTGAAGCTCAGGCTTCTGCCCGCGATCGGCTACAACGGCTTCGAATACACCATTCTGCCCGCGATCGTGCTCGCGGTGGAGATTGCGCCGTTCATCCTGCGTACGTTGACCGTTTCTGTCGCTCAGGTGTTGCGCGAAGACTTCATTCAGCTTGCTGCTGTTAGAGGCCTGAGCCGCGGGCGCACGATCTTCTCGCATGTGCTGGGCAATTCCGCGGTCCCGTTGATCAACTTGCTGGGTGTGCAACTCGGCATGCTTCTGGGCGGCGTCCTCGTGGTCGAGTTCATCTTCGACTATCCGGGCCTTGGGCTCCTGACGATCAATGCCGTTCAACAGCGCGACTTTCCGCTCATCCAGGGCGTCGCGATCTTCATTTCCGTGATGTTCGTGGTGATCAACATCCTGGTCGATCTTATCGCGATGACCATCGATCCGAGACTGGAATACTGAGATGACCGATATCGTAGAATTGAGCGCCACCGAGCGCACCGTCGTCAAGCGCGGCACCACACCGACCAGACGCATGTTGCAAATTGCCGTGGGGCGCCTCGACTTTCGCATTGGCCTCATCGGCTTCGGATTGCTGCTTGGACTTGCGATTCTCCTGCCATTTGTCAGTTCGGTTGATCCGCTCAAGATGGCCTACAGCCACAAGTTTATTCCGCCATTCCCTTCCGAGGGCTGGCAATGGCCTTATGTGCTCGGTACCGATCAACTCGGCCGTGACGTTCTGATGCGCTGTCTCGTCGGACTGTGTTATTCGCTGTTCATCGGCGTGACGACCGTGGTTCTGATGTTCATCGTCGGCTGCAGTCTCGGTCTTCTTGCCGGTTTTCGTGGTGGTTGGCTCGATACGGTCATCATGCGGCTGACCGATGCTCAGCTGTCAATTCCGATGATCATTCTTGCCATCACCATTCTCGGCGTGTCACGCCCGACCGTGCCTGCGATCATCCTCGTGCTTGGCCTCTCCGGCTGGCCGCTCTATGCCCGCGTCGCGAGATCCGTGGCGCTCGGCGAACGCAATCGCGGCTATGTTCTCGGTGAGAGGGTTCTCGGTGCCTCGGACCTTCGCATCATGCTGTTGTTTGTGGCGCCTGTCGTTCTGCCTCCGATCGCCTTCGTCGCTGTGCTCGATATCGCCCGCATGATGATCTTCGAGTCGATCCTCGGCTTTCTCGGTCTCGGGGTTCAGCCGCCGACACCGACATTCGGCAACGTGATCGCGGATTCACGAAAGTATCTGCTGAACGCATGGTGGATCGCGACGATGCCCGGTCTGTTCCTGCTGATATCGCTGACCTGCCTCAATCTGATGGGTTCGGCGTTGGAGCGCGCGCGCAATGCGGTTCTGAGAGGGGATGCGTAAATGAGTGATCCAATCCTAGCTGTCTCCAATCTCTCGGTCGATCTCCTGCGGGATGGCGGCAAACGGCGCATCGTCGACAATGTGGACTTTGCGCTCCAGCCAGGCGAAGTTCTCGGCCTCGTCGGCGAAGCCGGATCGGGCAAGTCGGTGCTGGCGCGTGCCATGGTGAACGCCATTCAAGCACCGCTGGAAATCTCTTCCGGTCAGGTGATTTTTGAAGGAAAGGACGTCCTCTCCCTCGATGCGCGGGGTCTTCGGTCGATCAGAGGAAACCGCATTGGCTTCATCGGTGCAAACCCCATGGGTTCGCTTGATCCGAGGCTGCCGATCGGCCATCAGATCGTCGAGAAGCTTCGATCTGTCCGGCCTGATATCGGTAAGGCGGAAGCGAAGGAAAAAGTTCTCGATCTCCTTGGCCGGGTGCATATTCCCTCACCGCGCTCTCGCTTCCACGAGGCGCCCTTCCAATTCTCCGGCGGTATGATGCAGCGCGTGATGATTGTCGATGCGCTCGTTTCCGAGCCATCGCTTGTTATCGCCGACAATATTACGCAGCCGCTCGATGTAACGGTCGCAGCCCAGATTATCCGGCTTATCGACAGCCTCAGGCAAAGCCTCGACACGGCGTTCCTGTTTATCTCTTCGTCGTTACCGGTGGTGTCACAGATTGCCGAGCGAACGCTCGTCATGCAAGGCGGCCGCATCGTCGAACGGGGCAAGACTGCCGATATTGCTGCCAACCCGCAGCAAGCCTATACGCGCGCCCTCCTCTCGCGCATTCCATCGATCTGGAAGAACGTGTCGGCGCCGGAAGCAAAAGACGGTGAGGCTGTCCTGACCGTCGAAAATGCAACCCGAACCTATAGCGTGCGCCGGCGCGATGCGTTCAATGCCTTCAACGAAGTCAAGGCGGTTCGGGACGTGTCCTTTACCGTCAAGGCGGGTGAAAATTTTGGCATCGTCGGGGAAAGCGGTTGCGGCAAATCCACGCTTACGCGCCTGCTTGCCTGGCTCGAACAGCCAAATGCCGGTCGCATTGCGTTCCTCGGGAAGAACCTCTCGAGTCTCTCTGCTCGTTCGTTGACGGAGATGCGCAAATCGTTCCAGCTTCTGCTGCAGGACCCCTATGGATCGCTGCCGGCGGGCATGTCGATCATACGCATGATCGAGGAGCCGCTTCTGATCCACGGCGTCGGCCGGCGTGATGCCGAGCAGCGCGCGCAGGAGGCCATGCGCGAAGTCGGCCTTCATGCGGACCTCGCCGAACGATTGCCTGTGGGGCTTAGCGCCGGGCAGCGCCAGCGCATCAACATTGCTCGAGCCCTGGTGCTGAAGCCGCGCCTCTTGATCCTTGACGAGACCTTGTCGGCGCTCGACCAGGTCGAGCAGGCCGAGCTCCTCGATCTCTTCAAACGGCTCCAGGCGGCACACGGGTTTTCCTACATTTTCATATCTCACGACCTGGCGCTGGTCCGTCGTATCTGTCACCGCGTGGCGGTCATGTATCTAGGGCGCATCGTCGAACTGGCTGACAACACGACGCTTTTTGAACATCCGCACCACCCGTATACGCGGGCGCTGCTGAGCGCCATGCCGACGCTGGAGGAAAACCGTTTCCCGGGCGCGCAATATCTGCTCGATGGCGAGCCCCCGAGCCCCATTCATCTTCCGGTCGGCTGCTCGTTCCGTTCGCGCTGCCCGCGCGCGCAGAGCGACTGCGAAAAGACCGATCCGATGCTTGTGGGTTCTGATGGCGGGAATTACGCAGCCTGCCTGCATCGGCATGAGGACGAGGCGGTCCATGTCCAGTGAGATCCGCAAGGAGATCATCCTGGAGCGTCTCGGCCGTGATCAGCGCGTCAGCGTTGTCGAGCTTTCAGCAGAGTTCGGCGTTTCGGGCGAAACCATTCGCCGCGATCTGAAGAACCTCGAAGCAGAAGGTGCTGTGCGCCGCGTGCATGGCGGCGCAATTCCAGCCGGCCGCACAGCCGACACGCCGATTACCGAGCGCATCAAGCTCAACTCGACTGAGAAGGATGCGGTTGCCGGCGTGGCGCGCAACCTGATCAATGACGACTGTGTGATCTTCCTCGATACCGGCACGACGACGCTTGCGCTCGCGCGCCGGCTGATCGGCTTCAAGAAGCTTCGGCTCTACACGAATTCCCTGATGATTGCACAAGCCGCCTGCCAGCATTTCGGCGTCAGCGTGCACGTGACGCCTGGAAATCTGCGACCGGTCGAGCAGGACCTGGTCGGCTATGACACGCTATCCTACATCCAGCAGTTCCACTTCGACATGGTCTTCATGGGTGCCGCGGCAGTCAATGTCGAATATGGCTTCATGGACTATGAAGAAGACGAGGCGCGAATCCGTCAGATCCTCATAAAGCGGTCCTCGCGAAGCGTCATGCTGGCCGATCATTCGAAGTTTGGAAGGGTCGGCAATGTGATCACCGCTCCCTTCGGGCAAATCGGTGCGCTTGTGACCGACCGGCGTCCGCCGGAAGACATCCTCGGCGCCGTTCGGGCAGAAGAACTGGAGATCATCCATGCTTGACGCGGCGACGACACGGCGGACGGATTTCGATGCGATCTTCGACCGAATTTCTGCCATCGGTGCTCATCCCGGAGCGGGAGTGACGCGCCTCGCGGCGAGCGCCGAGGACGGCATGGCGCGAGGTGTTTTTGCCGTGTGGATGGAACAGGCAGCCGTCCAGATCGCGAATGATGCGATCGGCAATCAGTTTGCCTGCTTCGATTGGGCCGGTCAGGATGCGCCCTGGATTTTTGCGGGCTCGCATCTGGACACCCAACCCCGAGGCGGTCGTTTCGACGGCACCTTGGGTGTCCTGACTGCCGGACAGGCCGCGCTCGCTATTCACGCCGAGGTGCAACGCGGACTGTGCAAACCGCGCTACAACCTCGCGGTGGTCAACTGGACGAATGAGGAAGGCGCCCGCTACCAGCCGAGCCTGACCGGCAGCACGGTCTTCTCCGGCGCATTGGCGCTTGGCGATGCATTGGAACTACGCGACGGAGACGGCGTATCCCTCAAGCGCGCGCTCGAGGCCATAGGCGTCAGCGGCAGTTCGGGAATTGTTCCCCCTCCCCCGAAAGCCTATGTCGAGCTGCATGTCGAGCAGGGACGGAAACTTCTCGAAGCGGGCCGAAAGATCGGCGTCGTCGAAGGAACCTGGGCGGCGCGCAAGAAGACCGTCCGCTGGATCGGCCGGGCAGCGCATACGGGTCCGACGCCGATGGCCGATCGCCGAGATGCGCTTCTCGCCGCAGCAAGAGGAATTGCCGCCTTCGAAGCAGTCGTCGCGGCCAGCCATCCCCTCCTCCACCGCTCCGCTGCGCGCCTCGTGGTCGAGCCCAACTCGCCGAACGTTGTCGTCGACCGGGCGACTGTGTGGTTCGAGCTCAGGGGGCCTGACGTGGCCGAACTCGACATGGCAGGTGAGCTCGCCCTTGCCGCGCTCGAAAAGGCGGCAGCCGAAACCGGCACGCAGCTGGAAATCGTCGCCGATACTTTGCGCGATCCCGCCAGCATGGACAGGCGGTTAATGGCACTCGTCGATCGCACGGCACGTTCTTGCGGTTTCGAGCCATTGACCATGCGTTCGGTTGCAGGCCACGATGCTGTCGCCTTGCAAAACAGTGGTATCCCGTCGGCGCTGATCTTCATTCCGAGCGTCGATGGCATCGCCCATCATCCCGACGAACTGACCGAGCCACAGGACGTGCAGGCGGGGCTGGCGGTGCTGACCGCCACGCTTCGCAACATCATTGAGGGAGAGTTCCATGCAGGATGATGCTGCAGTTCAGGCTGCGCTCGACGCGGTCGGCCTTTCCGGCGCCACCCTCTCAGCTCCGATTGGCGGAGTGGTGTCGCCCATTCACCGCGGCGTCGAAAATCTCTGCTTTTTCGCAAGCAAGGCGGATCAGCCGCGGGTTTTCGTCAAACGTCTCCACGATGACATGTCTCGGTTTGTTGCCCTGAACCATGTGGCGGAGGCCAGCCGCAAGGCAGGCGAACTGGGCATTGCCCCGCGGCTCATCCATGCCGCTCCCGAGGGCGGCGTCCTGGTATTCGAAGCGCTTGGCGAGGAATGGGCGTGGGGGCATGCCGATGTCCTTCGCCGCCCGCGGGTTCTCGAAAATCTTCTGACGGCAAAACGCAGCTTCCATCAGGCTGAGAGGCTTGGCGAAACGCGCAGCGTTTTCGAGCTCGTTGCCGCCTACCGGCAGCTTGCCGAAGGAGCGGATGTGATCTTGCCAGCACCGGTATTCACCGTCTCTGCTGCCGTCGAGCGCATTGCCGGCGCCATCGGCGCCGCAGGTGTCGATACGGTCCCGTGCCACGCGGACGGCATCTCGTCGAACGTCATGGTCGGACCGGACGACGGAGTTCGGCTGGTCGATTTCGAGTGGGCGCGCCAGGCGGACCCCGCGTACGATATCGGAACCGTGCTGGCCGAACTCCTCCCATTCGATGGCGAGGCGCTGCTGGCCATTGAAATCGCAACCGGAAAGCCGGATGCGAGCGTGCTCGCGCGGGCACGCCTTTATGGAGCGGCCGACGATCTCATGTGGGCGCTTTGGGGCTTCATCAATGCCGCACGCTCGCCGCGCAAGCATGTTGAATTCTTCAAATACGCCGAATGGCGGCTTCTGAGAGCCCGCACGGTCATCGAAGGACCACGCTTTGAAACATGGCTGAAACAGGTCTGATGGAGAGAGCGATGAGACTGAGATTGGGTGAAGGCGCATCGCAGGCCGAGCAGGCGATCGAGCAGGCCATCATAGCCGTGGCGGACTGGCGAGGCCTCGAGGTTTCCTACGAACCAGTACCCGGGGGCATCAGCAATCCCAACTGGCGGGTTTACGTCGAAGGTGCGCCGCACAGCTTCTTCGTGAAGATACCCGGCGCTGGGACCGAAATGTTCATCGACCGGAGAACTGCCAACGAAGCCGGCCGCAGGGCGCACGAGGCGGGCGTCGGCGCCCGGATCATCGAGTTCTTCCCCGAAACGGGGGTCGAGGTGAGTGAATTCGTCGAGGGGCTCAGAACATCGACAAACGCCGATTTTCTTGATCCTGTCATCCGCCTCAACGGTCTTCGTGCGCTGAAGGCCTTCAACGACACCGCACCGCTTTCGCAGCGAAAGACCACCTTCGACATGATCGACGAACATTTCCAGCAGGTCCTGGAGCTTGGCGGCGATTTCCCGAGCGACTTCGGCTGGATGAATGCGCGCTATCGCGAGGCGCGAGCTGCGCTCGAGGCATCGGGTCTCGATCTCGCGCCCTGCATGAACGACACACTGGCCGGCAATTTCCTCCTTCATTCCGATCGCCGGGTCATGCTTGTCGATTTCGAATACGCCTCCACCAATGATCGGGCGGCGGAACTCGCGCTTTGGTTCTGCGAGATGTGCTTCTCGCCGGAGACCGAAAAGGAACTGATCGAGGAATATTATGGCCGGGCGGATCCGGGCGTTCTGGCGCGGATCGCTTTGTTCAAGGCTCTCGTCGACCTCAAATGGTCGACCTGGGCGATGGTGCAGAACGAAGTCTCGCGTCTTGACTTCGACTTCTTCAAATATGGGTTCTGGAAACATATGCGCGCGCGTTTCGCAATGAGCAATTCGCTGTGGCCGCAATGGCTGAAGGCGGTCTGACACATGCAAAGCACTGAAGAGGTGATCTCTCCCGATTTTCTTCGCCGCCTCGCGGCAGTTGCCGCCCGCGAGACATTGCCCCGGTTCCGGTTGCCGGGAGCCGTCGTCAACAAGATTGCCGGCGGGTTCGATCCGGTCACCGAAGCCGACCGCGAAACGGAGAAAGCGCTTCGAGCGCTTATCCGTTCGGAATATCCCGATCACGGCATCCTGGGCGAAGAGTTCGGCAATGAAGGCGCGGATGCGGGCCTGGTCTGGGTCATCGATCCGATCGACGGAACCAGGTCGTTCATATCAGGTATCCCGCTCTGGGGCACGCTTGTCGGGCTGACCAGGGATGGTGATGCGGTGGCCGGCATGATGGCGCAGCCTTTTATCGGGGAATTGTTTTATGCGACGGGCAACGGCGCATACTACGAGGGCCAGCACGGACAAACGCGGCTCGCAACCAGCGCGACGAAGAACCTTGCCGACGCGACGCTCTTCACAACGACGCCGGCGATCTTCGAAGCCGACCGGAGAGCAAGCTACGACCGGCTCGAAAAACAAGTGCGGCTCGCGCGTTACGGGACCGATTGCTATGCCTATTGCATGCTTGCGGCAGGGCAGATCGACTGCGTCGTGGAAGCGGGCCTCTATCCCTACGACATCGTTGCCCTCATTCCGATCATCGAGCAGGCCGGCGGCGTCGTGACGGACTGGGACGGGGGACCGGCAGAAAATGGCGGCGGTATCGTGGCGGCGGCAAATTCCTCCCTGCATGCGCAAATCATGGCTTTCCTGCACGGGGATTGACCACGGGGCTTCCTCAGACGGCGGACACCGGTCTGACGCTTTCGGTATGGTCAACCGTGGATGATTTCGAGGTCGCCCCTTTTGGCGGCCGCCAATATATTTGCCGGGGGACGTTGATCGGTGACCAATGTGTTAACGCTGGAAAATGCGGCGGTAATGACATTGCCCGTCTTGCCGCACTTGGAATGATCGGCCAGCATGATGCTTCTGGCCGTCTGCTTCAGCAGAGCCTGGCGAATTCGCGCTTCATCCTCTTCATAGTCCATGAAGCCATACTCCGCCGCGATTGCCGCCGCACCCATAAAGACCATGTCAAAGTGGAATTGCTGGATGTAGGACAGCGTATCATAGCCGACCAGATCCTGCTCAATCGGGCGGAGATTTCCCGGCGTCATTTGGACCCGGACGCCGAAATGCTGGCAGGCGGCTTGCGCGATCATCAGGGAATTGGTGTAGAGCCGCAGCTTCTTGAAGCCAGTCAGGTGGCGCGCAAGGGACAGGGTGGTGGTGCCTGTGTCGAGGAAAATGGCGCAGTCGTCGGTTATGAGGTTGCGCGCCATCTGCGCGACCGCGTCCTTTTCGAGCGCATTGAATCTGATGCGGTCGGTAATCGGCACATCCGCGGTTCGGCCGGCCGGTATAGCGCCTCCGTGAACGCGCCGAACGGCTCCCTCGGCCTCCAGATCCTTCAGGTCGCGCCGAATGGTTTCACCCGAAACACCGAACTCTGTCGAAAGCTCCAGAACGCTGACGCGTTGATCACGATCGAGTCGTTCGAGAATGACTTCTTTGCGAACTTCACTCGACATTGACAGCTTCGTCCTCGGGTCGGTGCGGGGGTCGACAGCAACGCTGATGCTGACAATCCCTTAAAGCGGCAGATCTATCTCGCAAGCCTTCGGAAAAGGTTGCGAGATGCTTGTAAGGATGACGGTGAACCGGGAAGTCGACGACGTTGTCCTTGGATTTGTGTATTTATGTGGTGTTTGCGGATCTTTCAAACAAATTACGCGATCTTCCACCGCGCAATGACCATCCCGCCCGCGCGAGAATCGCTGCCTATGTGATCAGCAACGCGCTTGCCTTCCATACAAAATGAACCCTTCGATCGAAATCCTGGTCCGGAGTGAATGCGATTCTGTCCCTGCTCCATGTGGGAATGTTGGAATATTGAGGGCATATCACCGGAGAATTGAGCTAAAATCCACAAAAGCAACATCTGAAAACCTCAAGGTTCTTGAGGGCGTGCCTAAGCAACATATTGAAAATAGAAAGAAAGTTATGACCCGTAACGGATTTTTCAGAACTGTCGTCGATGATGATTAGCAACTGTTTGACTCGAAATGGATTCAAAATGCAGATTTTCCACAATGCTTTGCAATTGTCCCACCGCATGCGATCCATTAAGGCCAAGTTTGCCGTGGTGATCATAGGGACAGCGATCGTCTCTTGCGCGTCTGTCGGAGCATTGAGCTACCAGATCGGAAAGAACGGTTTGATCGAGGCGAGCAAGATCCGCCTTGAAGCGATTGCAGCCAATCAATCGAAGGCGCTCCGGGCCTATGATGAACGGGTCGAGCAGACGCTGACCGAGATCGCGCAGAGCCAGTCGCTCGGAGAGATGACGGAGCAGGCCGGAAAGGCCATCGCAATGTCTGATGCCAAGATAAGGGAGGCGTTCCAGGACATGTCGAAGAGCCCCGCACAAAGAGCGGCTTTCGACGGATCGACCGTCAAGATGCTCTATGCCGTCAAGCATAGCTCGGTGCATGGGCCACTCTTCAGCGCCTGGAAGAATGCCGATCTCAGCGATATCTTCGTCATCGATAACAATGGCCAGGTGGTCTATACGGTCACCAAGGGACCCGAGTTCATGGCGGCCGTCCAGGATTCGCAGAATGCCGCCCTGAAGTCCCTGTTTGCCTCATCCATCGCCGGACCGGCCGACCAAGTGTATCGGACGGGGTTCGTTTCGTTCAAAAGCGAGGAAAGCGATGTTTCGGCTTTTCTTGCCAAACCCCTTGCCAACGTTGTCTGGGGCTCTGTCGTCAAGCGCGGCACCGTCGTGATCCGTATCGCGCCGGCAAAGCTTTTGGCGCTCATTTCGCCCGAGGGCTTGGGACGGAGCGTCGACGAGGCGTTTCTGATTGCCGCCGACGGCACCTTGAGAGCAGGCAACGTCGCAGCGGAAAATGGAGTGCCGCCGGAGCTGCTCAAGGCCGCGAACGAGCAGAAGAATGGCTCCGTCTTCGCTGATGGGGCCCATGGTTCAAATTTTTACTCCTACGTCCCTGTCACCCTCTTTGGTCAGCCGCACCTTCTCGTCATCGGCCAGAGCAAGGCTAATGTCGTCTCCTCGGCAAACGAGCTTGCAAAGTGGGCCGCGCTGACCGCTCTCGCCGTCCTTTTCGGAATGGGTATCGTCGGGTACATCTTCTCCTCCCGTCTTACGAAGCCGCTCGCGGACATCACAGGCCTGATGAACCGCCTGAACAATGGCGATCAGGCAATCGAGATCCGGTCCGTCTCGCGTTCTGACGAAATCGGCATCATGGCGCGGGCGCTCGAATCCTTCCGCCAGGGGGCAGTCGACAAGGTGCGAATGGAGGAGGAGGCGATCCAGCGTAACCGTCAGATCGAAGAGGAAAGGCAACTCCGCGAGACGGACAGGGAAAAAAGCGCGGCCGAGCTGGAACATGCGGTCTCGGCACTCGCCGCCGGCCTGAAGAACCTGGCCGACGGGCGGCTCGATCATCGCATTGCGACTCCTTTCGCGCCCTCCCTCGACCAACTGCGGAAGGATTTCAACGGCTCGATGATGCGGCTGCAGGCGACGATGCGCCAGATCCGCGACAATGTCGAAATGATCCAGGGCAATGGCAACCAGATGGCCGAGGCGGCCGAGGATCTTGCCAAACGGACTGAGCAGCAGGCTGCTTCGCTCGAAGAAACGGCAGCCGCCGTCGACGAGATCACCGTCACGGTTCGCTCGTCGGCGGAACGTGCCAAGGATGCCGACCAGATCGTCCGCCAGGCCAAGCAGAGCGCCGACGATTCAGCCATCGTCGTCAACAATGCGATCGATGCGATGGGCCGGATCGAAGAAGCCTCCCGCCAGATCGAGCAGATCACCGGCGTCATCGACGAGATCGCCTTCCAGACCAATCTGCTGGCGTTGAATGCCGGCGTCGAGGCGGCACGCGCCGGCGATGCGGGCAAAGGCTTTGCCGTCGTTGCCCAGGAGGTGCGTGAACTGGCGCAGCGCTCCGCCAAGGCGGCCAAGGAGATCAAGGTCCTCATCAACAAGTCGACGGCCGAGGTCAATACCGGCTCGCATCTGGTCCAGGAAACCGGTTCGGTCCTTGCGAAGATCAGCTCGCAGATCGTCACGATCAGTCAGCATGTCGAGACGATCGCCCGCGGCAGCCACGATCAGTCGAGTGCGCTGCAGGGGGTCAACTCGACCGTCAATCAGATGGACCAGATGACACAGCACAATGCGGCGATGGTCGAGGAGACGACGGCCGCGAGCCGCGAACTCGCCTCCCAGGCTGACGGCCTGTTGGCGCTGGTCCAGCACTTTCAAATCGGAGGCGAAGATGAAGCGGCGTTGGCCCACAGTCGGGCGGCGTGATTTGCCGCAGTTGACATCGATTGACGCGGCGTCCCGTTCTTTCAAGGCCTCTTCTACGGCCGGTCCCGCGCATGTCGGGCTGGGATGGTGGCGGTGAACCCAGCCGCCACCACGGTCTTCAACTTTCCACCATGAAACGGGAGATGAATGGCAGGCTTGCAGCACCGACGGCCTTCGGCGTGTTCAATATGCCGCTCGGCATCACGGTCACTTCGGGAACCAGCTTTTGCAGCGAGACGCAGATGTTCCGATAGACGACATTCGGCACGAATGAAGAAACGATCACCGCTTCGAGCTCGACAAATTGCGCGAGCGACTTGACGATGCCCTGCATCTTTTCCGCCAGTTTGCCTTCCCATTCGAGAACCAGACTGTTCTCCGGCCATGGTGCGAGCGGCTGCCACAGGTGATCCGTTGGCGCGCCCACGGCGGTCAATACGGATTCCAAAGATGCCACGCCGACATCGAAACTGACCACCGAATTGCCGTGGTGGATCTGGTGGTTCAAGACCAGGCGGCTGTGGAGGTTCGCGCCGATATAAAAGTAGAGATAATCGGAAAACGGCTTGGCGACACCGAACATGCTTTCGCCGCTGGCCGCAGCCGTAATGTCGTTCTGCACGAACACCGAGTAGCCGGTAAGCTCCTCGACTTCCTTCTGGAGCGAGTCGAAGTAGGCCTTTTCCTCACGCCCCTCCGAAGCGCTCGACGGAAGCGCAAGGCCAATGCCGGCTAGACGCTTTTGAGCATTCTTGGGGACGATGTTCACCGCCTGACGAATGGTCTCGATGAACATTGTCTGGTTGCTGTCGCGTTCGGGCTGCGGATTAGGCAATTGCATATGATAGCGAACGGCGCCGGCAAAATCGATCAGAACGACGTCGGTACGCTTCAGGCCGACACTGATGCCGATCGAAAAGGCCCCTTCCGGATTGAGGGCAACCGGAACGGTCGGAGGCCCGACCCGTCCCTTCTGGGCTTCCCCCTTCGCAACCAGTCCTTCCTGCTCCAGCGACCTGACCAGCACCGAAATAGTCTGGGCTGAAAGGCCCGTCCGTTCGCCGATCTCCAATCGGGTGATCTCGCTGTTCTGAAGCAACAGCGACAGCAGCAGGCGCTCATTGTAACTGCGCACGCTGACCGCATTCAGGCCGGTTGCCCGATCGGCAATACGCAAGGGATTGGGTGGTGCAAAACGCATATCAGGCATCAATGCAATCCTCTTGGAGTAAGGCATAAAGATGTACTGGCATCCATTCGTAACGTCGCTGCGGCAATATCATCATCTCCAACCGATCGCCTCGACTTCCCTGGCGAGCGCCGTTCCCAAGGCTTCATGCGCTTCCCGATTGATGTGAAAGCCATCGCGCGGATCGCAAGCCGCGACGGTGGCGGCGTCAAAAAAATGTACTTCGAGCGAATCGGCAATGATTTCGAATTCGAGGGCGAGACGCCGGGATTTCTCCTGGGCGCCGAAAAATATGGGTTCCCATTCCTTGATATCGTCCAGCATCGGCGGTGGAGCAACCACCATGATTTCGGGGGGCTTGCCGGCCGGACCGGGCGCCAGCTCCCGGATATCGTAGACCAGGCAGCCAATCCCCATCGCCACTTCGGAGGGAGGCTGGTGGAAACGGGCTTTCAGGTCGTTCGTCCCGAGCATGATGATGACGAGATCGAGGATTGCGTGGCTCATGAGGCATGGCCGGAGGTAGGTTCGGCCATTCTTCATCGGGCCTTCGATCGGATCGTCTCGAACCGTCGTACGGCCGCTCAAGCCCTCCTCGACCACATACCACTTGCTTCCAAGCTCCCGTCTCAAAACGCCTGGCCAGCGCTCGTCCGGCCCATATCGATCGAGCGGCGAGCCGCCCGGAATCTGGCCATGCGTATTCGAGTCGCCGTAACATAAGACTGACCGCATTTCCTCCCCACCTTTATGGCAAATCATAAAGACGCATGAACATTCAACGGCGATTATGGCCTTTGTCGATCCATGGTGCAAGTTTATTGATATTCATTCAGTCTGAATAATTATTGACAGCCGTTTATCCGTGTGGCATTTCTATGAATGGGAGAGCAAGATTTTCCAGGAACTGAACATAGCCAGCCCAGTCATCCAATGGCTTTGGCCCGCGATTAAAGCCGCTTCAGCGGCCTGGATAAATGTGTCTCCGTGGCAATGGAGATCCGACGTCGAGAGGACGACGGTGTTTGAGCAAGGGAGGAAATCTCGTGAACGGCTATGTGAAATCTATCCTCGGGGCTACGCTTTTGATGGCGTCGACCGCGGGCCCGCTATGGGCGGATGAAGTCAAGTTTATGGACGGCATCACGCCGAAGGCTGGCGACAATCCGCAGACGGAAGCCGGGAAGTACAAGAAGGACTGCGGCTGGGTTATCGGCATGAGCGATTTTGGCGTCAACGCCAACACTTGGACCGTTCAGGTTGCTCACGAATCGGAAGCGGCGGCCGCAGCCAACAAGTGCATCAAGAAGTTCATCCTGCTCGACGCCGGCTTTGACCAGAAGAAGCAGGTTGCCGACATCGAAGACCTGATCGCCCAGAAGGTCGACGCGATCATCGTGCAGCCGGTCACCTCCACCTCCGCAAACGCCTCCATGAAGAAGGCGATTGCCGCCGGCATCCCGGTCATCGTTCATACCGGTCGCGTCGAAACAGAAGACTACACGACCGAGATCCAGGGCGGCGCCGAGCACTTCGGCAAGGTCATGGGCGACTGGCTCGTCAAGACCGTCGGCGATAACGGCAAGATCTGGGTTCTGCGCGGTCTCGCCGGTCATCCGGAAGACACCAACCGCTATAATGGCCTTCTGGAATCCCTCAAGGGCACGAACGTGAAGATCGTCGCCGAAGAGCACGGTGACTGGCAGTACGACAAGGGCAAGAGCGTTTGCGAAACGCTTTACCTGAACAGCCCCGATGTCGATGGCATCTGGTCGTCGGGTGCCGACATGACGCGCGCCTGCGTCGACGTCTTCAAGCAGTTCGGCGCCAAGATCCCGCCGATCTCCGGAGAAGGCAACAACGGCTTCTTCGGCCAGTGGATCCATGACGGCTTCCAGTCGATCTCGGCTGAATATTCGCCGGCCCAGGGCGCCGAAGGCGTGCATGCCGCTGTCGCACTGCTGGAGGGCAAGCAGCTCTACAAGCACTACGACTACAATCCTCCGGGCTGGGACCTGGAGAAGGTCAAGAAGTATTACCGCGACGATCTCTCGGCGAACGTCTGGTGGCCTTCCCAGCTCTCCGAGGACGACCTGAAGAAGTATTATACCAAGAACTAAAATAGCCTCCCAAGGCGCATCCGCCGGTTTCATTCCGGAACCGGCGGATGGTGACCGAGCGGAGCTGCATGGATTGGGAGGAACGAATGGCCAACCTTATAGAAATGTCGAACATTTCAAAGTCGTTTGGCGGAAGTCTGGCACTGGATAGAGTGTCGCTGGAGCTCTTGCCGGGTTCCGTCCATGCCCTGATGGGCGAGAATGGCGCTGGCAAATCGACGCTCATGAAGATCCTCGCGGGCGTTCACCAGCCTGATAGCGGCGAGATCTTCAAGAACGGACACAAGATCGCCTTCCTCAATCCGAAAGAGGCGCTCGACTTCGGCATATCGACGGTCTTCCAGGAGATGACGCTTCTGGCGAACCTGACGATCGCCGAAAACATGTTTCTCGGGCGCGAGCCCGTAACGCGCTTCGGCACCGTCGACTACAAACGGATGAATGCCGAAACCGGAAAGGCGCTGAAAGAGCTGTCGCTCGATCTTGATCCGCGGACGCTGGTTTCGAACCTCACGATTGCCGAACGGCAATTCGTCGAAATCGCCCATGGCATCAAAGCCGATGCCTCGATCTTCATTCTCGACGAGCCGACCGCCGCACTCAACGCCGCTGACGTCGAGATCCTCAACAAGCATATCCGCCGACTGCGCGATGCGGGCAAGGCCCTCGTCTACATCTCGCACCGCATGGATGAAATTTTCCAGATATGCGACACGGTCACGGTTCTGAAAGACGGCAAGCTGATCGGCACGCGCCCGCTTTCGGAAATGACGCCGACATCGCTGATCGCAATGATGGTCGGCCGGGAATTGAAGGACCTTTTCCCGGCAAGGAACGCCTCGGCAGCCTGCGAACCGATGCTCGACATCAAGCACTTCAAGATCGGCGCTTCGTCAAAGCCGTTCTCACTGCATGTTTGCAAGGGTGAGATCGTCGCACTTGCCGGGCTCGAAGGACAGGGTCAGCAAAAACTCCTCCGCTCGCTGGTCGGCAAATTCCAGCCGTTTTCCGGCACGATCACACTGAACGGAAAATCGCTGGCCTTGCCCGTGCCGAACGAGAACGGTGTGCGCAAGCTGCAGCAGATGGGCGTGGGCTTCATTCCTGAGGACCGCAAGGAGGAAGGCTTGTTCCTCAACCTCCCGATCGCGCACAATATCGAGATCGCGCTCCATTCGGCACGAGCAGGATTTTCCCCCGCGAAGAACTATCGCAAGCTCGTTGCCGACACGATCAAGCGGCTCAACGTTCGCACGATCAATGCGTCCGCGCCCGTCGGCGCGCTCTCCGGCGGCAATCAGCAGAAGGTCCTGCTTGGCCGCTATATCGCCGCCAATCTCGACATCCTCCTGATCGAGGAGCCGACGCGCGGTGTCGATATCGGCGCCAAGTCTGAAATCTACAAGCTGCTTCGCGACTTCACGCAGAACGGTGGGGCCGTGCTGGTCCTGTCGAGAGAAACTGTCGAGCTCATCGGCCTTTGCGATCGCATCTATGTCGTCCATGGCGACACGGTCGTTGCCGACATGCCCGCCGCCAAGGCGACCGAGCACGACATCCTCGACGCCGCCTTGAGCGCGTGAACGCCAACAGAGAACCAATCCGATGACCAAGACCCTCACAAGACTATTCAAGGGAAATCAGAGCCGCCAAGGTCTCTGGATCGTTCCCCTGCTGATCACGATCGTTCTCAGCATCGCTCTGATCATTCAGACGGACCAGTTCCTGAACCGGGAAAATCTGTTCAACCTGGTCGCGCAGGCAATGCCGCTCGTCATCACCGCGGTCGGTCAGCTGTTCGTCATCCTCGTCGGCGGCCTCGACCTGTCCGTCGGCTCGCTGATCAGCTTCACGACGGCCATCCTCGCGCTGGACGCTCCGGGCTACATCACGATCCCGGCAGTCTTCCTGCTGGCGGCCCTGCTCGGCCTGACCAACGGCATCGTGATCACTCGTCTCAACGTCCATCCGATCATCGCGACACTGGCGATGCAGTACATCGTCCTCGGCGCTGCGCGCATCTTGCGTCCGGTCTCCGGCGGGACCATTCCGGATGTCGTCATCAGCTCGGTCTCGGGGTCGTTCCTCGGCATCCCCATGCCGATATTCTGGGGCATTTGTGTCGCCCTGGTCGCCTGGAAACTGCTCTACGGCTCGCGGTTCGGCCTGCATCTCTTCGCGATCGGCGGCGGTATTGCCAGCGGCGTCGAAGACGCGACGCGCAACTTCGGTGTTGCCGACAAGCGCAACGTCATCCTCGCCTATGTTGCCTGCTCGTGCTTCGCAGCCCTTGCTGGCGTGTTCCTGGCCGGCCGCATCGTTTCCGGCGATCCAAATGTCGGGCTTCTCTTCGAACTCGACGCGATCACCGCCGTCGCCATTGGCGGCACGCAACTCTCCGGCGGCGTCGGCAGCCTGCAGGGAACGATTATCGGAGCCCTGGTACTGGCGCTCCTCTCCAACGGCATGAACCTGGTCAACGTTTCGCCGTTCATTCAGACGGCGATCAAGGGCGGCATCCTGCTCCTTGTCGTCGGTTTCCAGACACGCAAGAAGATGGGGCTCTAAGATGTCAGCCTTCGCAAAAAATCCCGCAATTCAGCGAATGCTTAAGATTGCGCCCGCCTATTATGTCTTTGCATTGCTGCTGATCGTCCTGTGGGTCTCGCGCCCGCAGATGCTGAACGCAAATGTCATGGGCATCTTCATTCGCCAGGTCGCCCCGCTCGGCGTCCTCGTTCTCGGGCAGTTGCTCGTCATGCGGGTCAAAAGTATCGACCTCGCCGGCGGCGGCGTCATCCTGCTCGTCAACTACTTCATCTCGTCCGGCCAGTTTCCCGGAATGTCGGCGACCGGTTTCGTGCTGCTCGCGCTCTTCACGGGCACCGCGATCGGGCTGTTCAACGGTTTCATGGTGGGCAAGCGCCGCGTCTCGGCTGTTATCGTGACGCTTGCGGTCAGCATCATCCTCGTTGGTGCCGTGCAGTTCCTGTCGAGCGGCAAGCCGCCGGGTAACGTGCCGAGCTACTTCAACGATATCTATAACGTCAAACTCGGCCCGCTGCCCCTCCCGGTCCTGTTCTGGGTGGTGCTGACCACGCTGCTGTCCCTGCTTCTGTCGAGAACGGTGTTCGGCCGTTACGTGACCTCGGTCGGCGCAAACGCGGAAGCAGCGCATTTCTCAGGCGTACCCGTCGAACGCACCGTCGTCGTGGCGCATACGCTGGCAGGCCTGATCGCCGGCATCGCGGCTCTCGTTCAAACGGCTTCGATCGCAGTCGGAAGCGTTCGCGTCGGCCTGGATCTGCCGATCCTTTCTGTTGCCGCAACCATTCTCGGCGGCGTGGTCTTCGGCCGCGGCGAAGGCGGCGTCTGGGGACCGTTCTTTGGTGTCCTTTCGTTCGCGCTCCTCTTTGTCGTGATGACGTCGTTCGGCGTCAGCGACTCCGGGAAGCTCATCGCGCAAGGCCTCATCATTCTCCTTGCGGCCATTTTCTACGGCCTCAAGGCGCGTACCAACTAGTCGTCATCGGAGGAGTAATGACATGGCAGAAAGCCGCTCGATATTGTGTTTTGGGGACTCACTGACATGGGGATGGATTCCGGTACCCGAGTCGTCGCCGACACTCAGATACCCCTTTGAACAACGCTGGACCGGCGCAATGGCCGCAGCACTCGGTGACGGCTATACGATCATCGAGGAAGGCTTAAGCGCCCGCACCACGAGCGTCGAGGATCCGAACGATCCCAGGCTGAACGGCAGCGCCTATCTGCCGATGGCGCTCGCCAGCCACCTGCCGCTCGATCTCGTCATCATCCTGCTCGGCACCAACGACACCAAGTCGTATTTCCGCCGCACGCCTTACGAGATCGCCAACGGCATGGGCAAGCTTGCGGGACAGGTTCTGACTTCGGCCGGCGGCATCGGCACGCCCTATCCTGCCCCGAAGCTTCTGATCGTCTCGCCGCCGCCGCTCGCTCCCATGCCTGACCCATGGTTCGAAGGCATGTTCGGCGGTGGCTACGAAAAGTCCGTCGAACTTTCAAAGCAGTACAAGGCGCTCGCCAACTTCCTGAAGGTCGACTTTCTCGACGCCGGCGAGTTCGTCAAGACCGATGGCTGCGATGGCATCCATTTCTCGGCTGACACGAATATCACGCTCGGCCAGGCAATCGCAGAAAAGGTCAAGGCGATTTTCTCTCAAGAGGCGAAGAAAGCTGTGGCCTAGCAGCGTTCCGTCGCCGGCCGCCAGGCGCCATCCTCCCAGGCGGCTGGCGGTCCTTTTCCGCAAACAAGATTTGAGGCTCCCATGACCGGCTATGTTCTGGCGATCGACCAGGGGACGACGTCCTCCCGAGCCATCGTTTACGGCCCCGATGCCCAGCCGATCGCGATCGATCAAAAAGAGATATCACAGTCGTTTCCGAAGTCGGGTTGGGTCGAGCACGACGCCACCGAAATCTGGGATTCTGTTGTTGAGACCTCCCGTACCGCTCTCGCGCGAGCCGGCATCGAGGCGCGCGACGTTGCGGCGATCGGCATCACCAATCAGCGCGAAACCTGCCTCATCTGGGAGCGGTCGACGGGCAAGCCGATCCATCCGGCGATCGTCTGGCAGGATCGCCGCACCTTCGGCGCATGCGAGGTCCTTCGCGCAGACGGGTTTGGCCCGCTGATACAGGAAAAGACCGGCCTTCTGCTCGATCCCTATTTCTCCGCCACCAAGATCGCCTGGATCCTCGACAATGTCGACGGCGCGCGGCGTGCGGCCGAGAATGGCCAGCTGCTGTGCGGCACGATCGACACTTATCTCACCTGGATGCTCACCGGCGGCGCCGTGCACGCGACGGACGCCACCAACGCGTCGCGCACCTCGCTGTTCGATATTCGTCAGAATCGCTGGGACGACGAATTGCTGGGCGCCTTCAGAGTCCCGCGGGCTCTCTTGCCCGAGGTCAAGGATTGTGCCGACGATTTCGGCCAGACGGTTGCCGCCCATTTCGGCGCTCAAATTCCAATCCGGGCGCTCGCGGGCGACCAGCAGGCGGCTCTGCTTGGTCAGGCCTGCCTGAAGCCCGGAATGCTCAAATCGACCTATGGCACGGGCTGCTTCGTGGTCCTGAACACCGGCGATCAGATCGTCAGATCGTCCAATCGTCTGCTGTCGACCATTGGCTATCGCCTCAATGGCAAAACGACTTATGCACTTGAGGGTTCGATCTTCATGGCGGGTGCCGCGGTTCAATGGCTGCGCGACTCCCTGAAGCTCATCAAGGCGGCCGACGAGACGGGCCGTCTCGCGCATCTGGCCGACGAACAGGAAGACGTTTACCTGGTGCCGGCATTCACCGGGCTCGGCGCGCCGCACTGGAATTCGCAAGCCCGTGGCGCGATTTTCGGCCTAACGAGAGGCACGGGGATCGCCGAGCTTTCGCGGGCGACGCTGGAATCCGTCTGCTACCAGACGCGCGATCTCCTCGAGGCGATGGCCTCCGATTACCCGATGGACGTCAGGGGTGCGACCCTGCGCGTCGATGGCGGCCTGTCGGGCAGCGATTGGGCCATGCAGGCGCTGGCCGATTGCCTCGGAAGCGTCATCGAGCGGTCGCAAAGCCAGGAAGCGACAGCTTACGGAGTTGCGGCACTCGCCGGCGCGCAAGCGGGCGTCTGGCCCGATCTTCAGACCTTTGCCGCGAACTGGAAGGCAAAGCGCAGCTTCACCCCCAACCTCAACACTGACGAGCGGGCGCGACGCTATCGGAAATGGCGCGCCGCCGTTGCAAGCACGCTTTCCTATGCGGCAACGGCGTGACGTTACGGGAGACCGACATGGCAGATAAGATCCACGACCTGTTCGTAATCGGCGGCGGCATCAACGGTTGCGGGATCGCGCGCGACGCGGTCGGTCGCGGCTATTCGGTCGCGTTGGCGGAGATGAACGACTTTGCATCCGGCACATCATCGGGTGCCACCAAGCTCATCCATGGGGGCCTGCGTTATCTCGAACATTACGAGTTCCGGCTGGTGCGTGAATCGCTGATGGAGCGCGAAGTGCTCTGGGCGATGGCGCCGCACATCATCTGGCCGATGCGCTTCGTGCTGCCCTACCAGAAAGGCGGCATCCGCCCCGCGTGGCTGATCCGGCTCGGGCTCTTCCTTTACGACCATCTCGGCGGCCGCAAGCTGCTGCCGCCGACGGCGGTACTCGACATGCGCCGCGACGAGGCGGCCAAACCGCTGAAGGCGCTCTTCTCCAAGGCGTTTGAATATTCCGACGGCTGGGTCGACGATGCCCGCCTCGTGGTGCTCAATGCCCGCGACGCCAGCGACAAGGGCGCGCTGATCATGCCGCGCACCAAGGTTGTCTCGGCGCGGCGCGAGAACGGGCTCTGGACGATCGAGACGGTGGATACGGTCTCCGGGATCGCGGCGGTTCACCGCGCACGCATGCTCGTCAATGCGGCCGGTCCCTGGGTCGACCATGTGATCCGCGGCGCCTTCGGCAAGAATGAGGCGCGCAACGTCCGTCTCGTCCAAGGCAGCCATATCGTGGTCAAGAAGAAGTTCGAGGGGCCGCGGGCCTATTTCTTCCAGAACCCCGACAATCGCATCATCTTTGCCATTCCCTATGAGGACGAGTTCACGCTGATCGGCACCACCGATCGCGACTTCAGCGGCGATCCGAAGGACGTCAGGATCTCGCAGGAGGAGACGGAATACCTCTGCAAGGCGGCGAGCGAATATTTCAAGGAGCCGGTCAGGCAGGACGATATCGTCTGGACCTATGCAGGGATCCGCCCGCTTTTCGACGACGGCGCCACCAAGGCGCAGGAGGCAACCCGCGACTATGTGCTGAAGCTTGACGGCTTCGTCGGCAGCGAGGTCAACAGGGCTCCGCTCCTCAACGTCTTCGGCGGCAAGCTCACCACCTACCGGCGTCTGGCAGAGCACGCGTTGGAGAAGATCGGTGAGGCGATCGGCACCAAGGGGGCTCCCTGGACGGCCAAGAGCCATCTGCCGGGCGGCGACTTTCCGGTTCAAGGCTACGAGGCGGAGGTCACCAAGCTTCACAAGGCCTATCCATTCCTCGCCGCTTCGCATGCGCGCCGGCTTGTCCGCCGCTATGGCACAAGAGCATCCGTCCTTCTCGGCACTGCCGGGAAAATCGAGGATCTCGGCCGGTTGTTCGGGTCCGATCTCTACGAAGCCGAAGTGCTCTACCTGATGGCGCACGAATGGGCGCGCACGACGAATGACATTCTCTGGAGACGCTCGAAGAAGGGACTGCATCTCAGCCACAGCGAAGTGGCCCTTCTCGACCAATTCATTTCTGAGATCATCCAGCGGCAGGTTGCCGCGCAGTGAGATTTTTCGGCGGGCCGTAGCGCATCGATCATGCCGGCCGGCCGCCTGACATTTGAGGAGTTTTGATGTCGGACAAGATTTATCCGGTCACCAAACCGGTGGAGAGCCATGCGCTGATCAATAAGGCCGAGTACCAGGAATGGTACGAGGAGAGTGTCGCTAGCCCCGAGCAGTTCTGGGGCAAACACGGCAAGCGCATCGACTGGTTCAAGCCTTACACCCGCGTAAAGGACACCTCTTTTACCGGGGATGTCTCGATCAAATGGTTCGAGGACGGTGAGACCAATGTCTCCTACAACTGCATCGACCGGCACCTCGCAACAAACGGTGATCAGGTCGCCATCATATGGGAAGGTGACGATCCATCGCTCGACAGGAAGGTCACCTACCGCGAGCTTTACGAGCACGTCTGTCGTATGGCGAACGTCTTGAAGAAGCACGGGGTCAAGAAGGGCGATCGTGTCACTATCTACATGCCGATGGTGCCGGAAGCGGCCTATGCGATGCTCGCCTGCGCCCGCATCGGCGCAATCCATTCCGTGGTGTTTGGCGGCTTCAGTCCCGAGGCGCTGGGTGGCCGCATCGTCGATTGTGAATCGACCTTCGTCATCACCTGCGATGAGGGCCTGCGCGGCGGCAAGCCGGTTCCGTTGAAAGCCAATGTCGACAAGGCGATCGACATCGCCGCGCGCGGTCATGTCATGGTCAAGAACGTGCTCGTCATCCGCCGCACCGGCAGCCCGCTCAGTTGGGCGCCGGGCCGCGACCTCTGGCATCACGAGGAAGCAGCCACTGTTTCGGCCGACTGCCCGCCCGAGCCAATGAACGCCGAGGATCCACTGTTCATCCTCTATACTTCAGGCTCGACCGGCAAACCGAAGGGCGTTCTCCACACCACCGGCGGCTATCTCGTCTACGCCTCGATGACCCACGAATATGTCTTCGATTACCAGCACGGCGATATCTACTGGTGCACTGCCGACGTCGGCTGGGTCACGGGACACTCCTATATCGTCTACGGACCGCTCGCCAACTGCGCAACGACGCTGATGTTCGAGGGGATCCCGACATTCCCCGATGCCGGCCGGTTCTGGGATGTGATCGATAAGCACAAGGTCAACATCTTCTATACCGCCCCGACCGCAATCCGTTCGCTGATGGGCGCCGGCGATGATTTCGTCAAACGATCCAGCCGATCCAGCCTGTGGTTGCTTGGCTCGGTCGGCGAGCCGATCAACCCCGAAGCCTGGGAATGGTACTATCACACGGTCGGCGACGGGCGCTGCCCTGTTGTCGATACCTGGTGGCAGACGGAAACCGGCGGCATCATGATCACGCCGCTGCCGGGTGCGACCGACCTGAAGCCAGGCTCGGCCACTCGGCCCTTCTTCGGCATCAGGCCGGAGCTCGTCGATGCCGAAGGCAAGCTCATCGAAGGGGCCGCCGACGGCAATCTCTGCATCGCCGACAGCTGGCCAGGTCAGGCGCGTTCCGTCTATGGCGATCACAAGCGCTTCATCCAGACCTACTTCTCCACCTACGAGGGCAAGTATTTCACCGGCGACGGCTGTCGCCGTGATGCCGACGGCTATTATTGGATCACAGGTCGCGTCGACGACGTCCTCAATGTCTCCGGCCACCGGCTGGGGACGGCGGAAGTCGAGTCCGCCCTGGTTTCGCATCACCTCGTGTCCGAAGCCGCTGTCGTCGGCTATCCACACAACATCAAGGGCCAGGGCATCTATTGCTATGTCACGCTGATGGCGGGCAGCGAAGGGTCCGAGGAGTTGCGCCAGCAGCTGGTCAAGCATGTCCGCGCGGAAATCGGCCCGATCGCGTCGCCTGATAAGATCCAGTTCGCGCCGGGCCTGCCGAAGACCCGCTCGGGAAAGATCATGCGCCGCATTCTGCGCAAGATCGCCGAGGACGATTTCGGGTCGCTCGGCGACACCTCGACGCTTGCCGATCCCGCTGTCGTCGACGATCTGATCGTCAACCGCCAGAACAGGGCCGAGGCGGCCTAGACCGAAGGAAAGGACTATCCCATGAGACTGATCCTGATGGGCCCGCCCGGGTCCGGCAAGGGGACCCAAGCCAAGCGCATCTGCGAAAAGCTCGGCATCCCGCATCTATCGACCGGCGATATCCTCCGGGCCGAGGTCAAGGCGGGAACGCCCCTCGGTTTGGCGGTCGCGGCCACCATGGCAGCCGGCGGGCTCGTTTCCGACGATACCGTCTCGGCGATCGTCGCCAACCGGATTGCCAGTCCGGAAGCTCAGCGCGGATTCGTACTCGACGGGTTTCCGCGCACGATTTCGCAGGCGGCGTCGTTGGATCAATCGCTCGGGGAGCATTCCCTGACTGCTGTCATCGAGCTCGTCGTCCCGGAGGAAGAACTTTACGACCGCATCTGCCGAAGGGCGGCAGAGTCTGCCGGCGCACAACGCGCCGATGACAATGCGGCGACATTGGAACTGCGCCTCAAGGCGTATCGGGCCGAGACCCTTTCGGTGAGCGAGTTCTACAAGGGTCGGTCGCCCTACTTTCAGGTCGACGGCCTCGCCGTTCCCGAGGAAGTGACCGCCCGGATTCTGGAGATCCTGGAGTCGGCCGCGGCCGAATATTCCTGAGACATTACTAATTCGAGATCAATTTTACCGGATATTCATTCACTCAGAATAATTATTATGGGACCTCGTTATCTTGGGTGGAGAATCATGAGCATTCATTTTGACTTCCTGCTGTTGCGCGGACCGATCCGGACTAAAATCTTTTGTCTGCTGACGCCGATACTGATCGGCATCGCAGGCTTGAGCCTCGTCAACTATCTCTCAGGCAACATGCTGAATACCCAGCTCGCGAGCAGTTCGAGCGGGATGGTCACGCTGTCTGCGATCAAACAAGCCCAGGACGGGATGAACTCCTTCCTGCTCGAGGCGACCGAGGCCAAGCGCGATGCGCTGAAGGCGCTGCTCGCAGACCAGAGCGCTAAGATATCGACGAGCCTGTCCTTCGCTCAAGAGCAGGATGAACGGCAGAGCCTGGTTGCCGCCGGGACGATTGCCGAAGAGGTCTCCAGGACGATCGACGGCCTCTGGGACATGCACAGCGACGAGAGGAAACTGCGGGAAGGGATTTCCAGCGATCTCGCAACCCTGTCGGATGTGCAGTCCAAACTGCAGACCTATCTGAACATTCCCGCCGATCAGGCGGCAGCACAAGCGGCGACCGCCGAAACGCTGAACAAGATCAATTCCATGAACTACGAACTTCGGATCGCCGCTTCCGACTTTCTGGGTGGAATGAACGACGATACCCTCAAGAAGGTGAAGGGCCGTCTCAAGGGCCTGGGCTTCTATCTGGGCAAGGTCAAGGAACAGCATGCCGCCAACGGTCCTATCCAGGAACTGGCCAGCAAAGCCATCGACGTGATCGGCGGGACCTCGGAGAGGTTCGACCAGCTCCTCGTCAAGGTCGGAGAACGTGACGCCGCCTTCAAGGCTGCGAGCGCCAGCATGAATGACGCCTGGAACAAGATCCTTCTATTCGCCGACATCCAGCGCGGCCATGCCTCCGCGGCCCAAGACCAGGCGCAAACCATATCCTTAGTGACGACCGTGATCGCCCTGCTCTTCGGCTGCGTCGCCGGCTATCTGCTGCTCAGAACCATCAAGTCTCCGATCGAAGCGCTCACGGCCTCCATGAAGGCGGTTGCATCAGGCAAGCTCGATGAAAAGATCGGCAGCGTCGAAACGCGCGACGAGATCGGCGAGATGGCAAGGGCGCTTGATGTCTTTCGCCACAACGCGCTCGAAAAGATCCGCGTGGAAAATGAGGCGGAACAGTCGAGGTCACTCGCGCGCCAACAGCGCCAGGAAGACGACCTCCGCAAGACCCGCGATGCGGCTGCCATCAGTAACGCTGTCGAGGCGGTTGCATCCGGCCTGCACAAGCTGGCGAGCGGCGATCTGACCGTGACCATCGGCCGTCCCCTCGATGGTGAGCTCGATCAGCTTCGGCAGGACTTCAATGCCTCGATGCTGCACCTGCAGGCGACGATGCGCCAGATCCGCGACAATGTCGAAATGATCCAGGGCAACGGCAACCAGATGGCCGAGGCGGCCGAGGATCTTGCCAAACGGACTGAGCAGCAGGCTGCTTCGCTCGAAGAAACGGCAGCCGCCGTCGACGAGATCACCGTCACGGTTCGCTCGTCGGCGGAACGTGCCAAGGATGCCGACCAGATCGTCCGCCAGGCCAAGCAGAGCGCCGACGATTCAGCCATCGTCGTCAACAATGCGATCGATGCGATGGGCCGGATCGAAGAAGCCTCCCGCCAGATCGAGCAGATCACCGGCGTCATCGACGAGATCGCCTTCCAGACCAATCTGCTGGCGTTGAATGCCGGCGTCGAGGCGGCACGCGCCGGCGATGCGGGCAAAGGCTTTGCCGTCGTTGCCCAGGAGGTGCGTGAACTGGCGCAGCGCTCCGCCAAGGCGGCCAAGGAGATCAAGGTCCTCATCAACAAGTCGACGGCCGAGGTCAATACCGGCTCGCATCTGGTCCAGGAAACCGGTTCGGTCCTTGCGAAGATCAGCTCGCAGATCGTCACGATCAGTCAGCATGTCGAGACGATCGCCCGCGGCAGCCACGATCAGTCGAGTGCGCTGCAGGGGGTCAACTCGACCGTCAATCAGATGGACCAGATGACACAGCACAATGCGGCTATGGTCGAGGAAACGACGGCCGCGAGCCGCGAACTCGCCTCTCAGGCCGACAGCCTGCTGGCCCTGGTTCAGCAATTCAGGATCGAAGGAAATGCACGAGAATTTGGGTTCTCAAACGCCGAGGAGTTGTCGCACCAAAGACCGGCCAGCCAGAGCGCGGCGTGAGGTCGCCACCGAATTACATTGGCCGGACAGAACTGCGTCTGAAGCGGAGTAACGAAATCGGATCTCACTGGATTTACGAGACAGGTTGAAACATCGACATGACAATCACACCGGACATAGAACTTGGCGCTTATCTCCACGAGACGAAAGTCGATCCTGCCCTGGCAAGCTTGGTTGAAAGCATAGCAGCCTCAGCGATCGTTGTTGCCGATCACCTGAAGGAAGCAGCCTTTCAGAACCATATAGGCAGCTCCGGCACGACGAATGTCCAGGGTGAAGATCAGAAGCTCCTCGATGTCCTGGCCGATCGTGTGTTTCGCGAAACATGCGGCGAGGCGGTCTCGCTTGCTGCCTATGTTTCCGAGGAGGCGGAGGAGGTCACGTGGTTGAAACCTCCAGCCGCTGGCGACCTCATCCTTTACGTCGATCCGCTGGACGGCTCATCGAACCTTGAAGTCAACCTTTCCGTCGGTTCGATCTTTGCGGTGAGTCAGGTCCAGGCGGACGGCGACACCAATGTTCTACGCAAGGGGCGAGAGTATCTCTGCGCCGGCTATGCCATCTATGGCCCCTCGACGCTCTTCGTTATCACATTCGGCCTCGGCGTGGTCGGCTTCACGCTGGATCCGTCTGACGGGCAATTCAAACTGACCAACGCGCGCATGCGCGTGCCGACGGAAACGACCGAGTTTGCCGTGAATTCGTCGCGCCAGCGTTTCTGGGATGAGCCGATCCGACGCTATGTCGACGAATGCCTTGCGGGATCGGCAGGGCCGCGCGGACAGGACTTCAACATGCGCTGGACCGCCTCGATGGTGGCCGACGTCCATCGCATTCTGACCCGCGGAGGGGTGTTTCTCTATCCGGCGGACGAGTCCAATCGCCGCGCCGGCGGCAAGCTGCGCCTGATGTATGAAGCCAATCCCATGGCGTTCCTCGTCGAGGCGGCCGGCGGTGCAGCATCCACCGGAACCGAAGACATCCTTCGCATCCAACCACAGGCTCATCATCAGCGCGTGTCGGTGTTGCTCGGCTCGAGCAACGAAATCCAACGCCTGGTGCAATTTCACCAAATCCATCACTCGCAAGAGGAGATCGGCTCTTAAATGGCTCTCGTCACCCTTCGTCAATTGCTCGACCACGCCGCCGAGAACGGCTACGCCATCCCGGCTTTCAACGTGAACAACATGGAGCAGATGCTCGCCATCATGAAGGCTGCTGATCGTACCGACAGCCCGGTCATCATGCAGGCAAGCCGCGGCGCCCGAGCTTTTGCAGGCGACGCGACGCTGTCGCATCTGATCCGTGCGGCGATCGAGATGTATCCGCATATCCCGGTGTGCATGCATCAGGACCACGGCAATTCGGCGTCGACCTGCATGTCGGCAATTCTTGCCGGCTTCTCCTCGGTGATGATGGACGGTTCCCTCTCTGAAGATGGGCGCACGCCTCTCAGCTTCGAAAATAATGTCGCCGTCACGGCCAAGGTTTCGGAGATGGCGCATCTGGTCGGCGTCTCCGTCGAAGGAGAAATCGGCCATCTCGGCTCGTTGGAAAGCGGCCGCGGCGAAGCAGAAGATGGGCACGGCTTTGACGGCGAGCTCAGCCGCGACATGCTTTTGACCGATCCGGAAGAGGCTGCCGAGTTCGTGCGCTTGACGAAGGTGGATGCGCTCGCCATCGCCATCGGCACGTCTCATGGCGCTTACAAATTCTCCCGGAAGCCGGACGGCGACATCCTTTCCATCAAGCGCCTGAAGGAGATCCACGCCCGCCTGCCCGATACCCATCTCGTCATGCATGGGTCGTCGTCCGTGCCCCAGGAATTGCAGGAACTGATCAACGCGCATGGCGGCGAGGTCAAACCGACCTATGGTGTTCCGGTCGAGGAAATCCAGGAAGGCATCCGCCACGGCGTTCGCAAGGTGAATGTCGACACCGACCTTCGATTGGCGTTCACGGGGGCGATCCGCCGCGTCTTTGCCCTTCATCCCGGGGAGTTCGATCCACGCAAATACCTCGCCCCGGGCATCGAGGCGATGGCAGCGGTCTGCGGCGACCGATACGAGCAGTTCGGCGCCGCCGGACATGCCTCCGCCATCAAGCCCTTGCCGCTTGCCGAGATGGCGAAGCGATATAGCCACTAACCGGGGGCAAGAACTTGAGTAACACTCCCCGCCGGCTCATCGTCGGCAACTGGAAAATGAACGGGCTTACGGCCGATCTCGCCGAGATCGAAAAGGTCGCCTGGAACATCGGCGAGCTGAATGCGGATGTGGCTATATGTCCTCCGGCAACGCTCCTGCAATCCGCCGTGAGGATAATCGCCGGAAGCCGGCTTCTTCTCGGTGCCCAGGATTGCAGCGCTCAGGAAGCTGGCGCCCATACCGGCGACATATCCGCCAGGATGATCGCCGATTCCCGCGCCCGCGTCGTCATACTCGGTCATTCCGAGAGGCGGCAATATCAGGGCGAGACGGACGCGATGGTCAGGCGCAAGGCCGAGATTGCGGTGAGCGCCGGCTTGATGCCAGTAATTTGCGTCGGTGAGACAGAAGCGGAGCATCTCCGCCAGGAGACGCTTACTGTCCTCAAAAACCAGCTGCAGGGTTGCCTGCCCGCCGAAATGAACGAGCTCGCCTTGGTCATAGCTTATGAGCCGGTCTGGTCGATTGGGACCGGTCGGCTGCCCGAACAAAGCGAAATTCTCGCCGCCCATGCCTGCATCCGATCCAGTCTGATCGATGCCTATGGATCGATCGGTGCACAGCTCAGGATCCTCTATGGTGGATCCGTCAAACCTGAGAATTCGGCCGAGATTCTTGCTCTTGAAAATGTCGACGGTGTTCTGGTCGGCGGCGCCAGTCTGCGCGCGGAAAGCTTTCTTCGGATCTGCGAGGCAACCGGGAGGTAGGTCACCAGTCGTTCCGCTGCGGAAGTCAGGGGCAAACCCATCGGGCGGATCGTTCGCCCTGTTGCTCGAGGATGAAAATAAACACCAACGAAAGCAGGTTGGTCATGGAACATTGGATGCTTTCGCCCATCGAAAAGACCTGCCTTCGATGGGTGTCGATGGGAAAGACTGTTGATGAAATCGCCCTGCTCCAAGGCAGAAGCGTCATTGAAATCGAAAGCTATCTCGAGCAAGCGCTTGCTGCACTCGAGGCGAGTTCGATGCAGGAGGCTCTCGAGAAGGCAAGCCTTTCGGAGCCCGACTGATGTTGGCCGCAGGGCGGCGAGCAGCAAACCCACGACCTTTCAACGACAGGGATGGCGATGAAATGACCAATCATGTGAACAATCAGAGCAAGGCCAAAGCGCCGAGCCCGATCGATGTCGAGGTGGGAGCAAGCGTGCGCGGAATGAGCCAAAGCACACTCGCCGAGGCTTTGGGCGTGACGTTCCAGCAAGTCCAGAAATACGAGAAGGGCACGAACCGCGTCGGCGCGAGCCGTTTGCTCAATGTCGCCACTCTGCTCGGTGTGCCGGTGTCGTATTTCTTCGACAGCCAGAGCCGTGATGGAAAACCCGATGGGCTGACAGGCACCGGCGCCGAGATGGAGCTCAGCGCCTTCCTCGATACCGACGAGGGGCGAGACCTCAACGTCGCCTTCGCCAGGATAGCAAGGCCGGCACTGCGCCGTCAGGTCCTATCCCTCGTCAAGGCCATGGCCGCGACGGATGTAAAGGGTTCCCGCGGGAACGCCTAGTTTGGTGCCGCTCCGGTTATGCGGCGAAACTCAACTCCTGGAGATGCCCATTGCAGCATGCTGCACTCCGACATGGCAACATCGCGCAGGCCGGCCCGGTTGGTCAGCTGGATCGCGATCACGTGTCTTGCGTCGGGGACAGCCATTACATCGTCGGCCGGTTCCACGCCTGGAAAGGAAAGTGCCATTCAGCCCTGAAGCTGGCGTTCGATGGCGCGCCAGACGCTTATTTGCTTTACCTGCCCCTATCCACCACGCCTGGGACACGTTCGGGGGCACTGCGCCTTTCGACGGCACAGGCAGTTGGTTTTCTGGAGGATCTCGCTCAGTTCGATGAGCTGACCCCTCATGAACATTCCAGCTATATCGGCCTCTCCTTCGCAAAGTCGGCGATGGTGCAACAGGTCAGTGAACTCTTGGATGGGCCTGTCACGGCAGACCTTCATTTCGACCGCATCGTCGATCTGACCACCGAGAAGGGTCTGCGGCTGGCCGCACTCGGCCATCTCGTATGGAGCTGTCTTAATCTTTCCGACGCGGATCGATTGGCGCCGGCTGCCATCGAGCGGCTGTTTGAGTCGACGATGATCGCACTTCTGGAGGTTGTTCCCAATAGCTACATGCCGCGGCTCGAGCGGCCGGTCTCGCCGGCGGTGCCCCGGCAGGTGAAACGGGCGATCGAGTATATGCATGCCAACCTGTCGCAACCTCTCACTGTTGCGTCGATAGCCAGCGAGACCGGTACGAGCGTCAGAGCATTGCAGGTCGCCTTCCAGCGGTTCAAGGGCACAACGCCTTTGGGCTATCTCAAAACGATCCGCCTCGAAGCAGCGCGCCGAGCGCTGGTCGACGATACCGGCTCGCGGTCGATCGCCGACGCGGCACGCAGTGCAGGGTTCACCCATATGGGGCGGTTTGCGGCCGTCTACTATCAGGCTTTTGGCGAAACGCCGTCGGAAACGATCCGGACGAGATAGATTGCCAGTCAACGGCAATGTCGAAAGCGGAAACCATCTTCGTGTTGCGGAAGTCAGCCGCGAAACTGGCATGGTATGAAATGCGTGCGCGAACCGTTCATCTCCCCCGGAAGCAGCCCAATCCCGCTCTTTTGTGATGGCGTCCTGGCCCGGCGCCGGATCTTCCACGATCAACCCGTTAAGGGTCCGCTAGCAAGCTGCGGCCGCTTCGGCTTCGCCTCGCGGTGATCGCGCCCGTCGCCGGGCCTTTTGAGGAGCCATCGAGCGGGATTGGCCCGCTCCCGCAGGAGCCTCTTATATGTCGCACGATCTTTCCCTCGCTCAGTCCCACGCCTTCCAGCTTTCCCGCGACCTGATGGTCCCGGTCACCGTCTTCGAAGTCGACGGCGAATATGGCGTCCTCCCTTCTGACGAGATCGACGCCGGTGACGCCCTTGAGATCGTCAATGAGTTCTTCCCCTGGCCGGCTCATTGAGCCGGCCGCCAGTGCCTTCGGCGTGCCGCTTGCGCGCGGCAGGCCGCAAGGGAGGCTGCGCCGCGGCCGGGTATTGCATGATCCGACAATTGTCAGCCGCGCCCTTGCGGCCTTTGCTCTTCGCGGCGGGTGGAGCGCGCCTGCGAAGCGACGGGCAAGAAAGGCAATGAGGAAAAGCATGGACAGAAAGGAAATAGAGGCGCTGCGCGACCAGGTGAGCTGCGCGGCTGTTCTTGAGCAGGCGGGCTTCGCCATCGATCTAAAGGAGAGTACCCGGCGGGCGGTGAAGTTCCGCCGGTCGGGCGAAATTATCATCGTCACCCATGACGGTCGCGGATGGTTCGATCCGCTCGGCGATGCGAAAGGCGATGTGTTCGGACTTGTCGAACATCTCGATCATGTTGGCTTTCTCGAAGGCGCCGGAAGGGTCGCCGGCCTTGTTGGTTTTGCGATCACGGAGCCGGAATGGCAGGCGCCGAGGCCTGACCGAGACCTCGATCTTTCTTTACCCGAGCGTTGGCAGGCACGCCGCCGGCCGTGGCCCAGCTCGTCGACATGGGCTTATCTGAACGGTGAGCGCTTCCTTCCTGCCACTCTGCTCCGAGCCACGATCGGGCAAGACCGTCTGCGGGAAGGCCCGCAAGGCAGCATGTGGGCAGCGCACACCGACAATGCCGGAGTTGTGACCGGCTGGGAGGCGCGCGGTCCTGAATATCGGGGATTTGCCTCCGGTGGAACGAAGGTCCTCTTCCGTCTGGGACCGGACCCAGCGTTGCGCCTGGCCGTGACGGAAGCTGCGATCGACGCCATGAGCCTTGCCGCCATCGAGGGGCTGCGCGATGGAACCGTGTATCTCAGTACCGGGGGCGGATGGTCGCCGTCGACGGAGGCGGCGCTTCGGCAGATGGCCTCGCGAGCAGATAGTCTCCTCGTCGCCGCGACAGACGGCAATCCGCAAGGAGAGATGTTTGCCGAGCGCTTGCGGGCGCTCGCGGATACCGTCGGCTGCGACTGGTCGCGGCTCCGCCCGCCCGAGGAGGATTGGAACGAAACCCTGAAAATCAGGGAGAAAGAAAAGAGGGAAAGGAAGGAAGGCGGCGTGCCGCATTCGCGCCGCCCGCGTCAAGGGAAGCTTCGCCCGGGCGAGCCGGCCCTTGACCCGGCCGGTCGCGATGCCGGCGGCCCGGGAGGTGTCATGAAGGACTGAAGAGGATGGCAAGGTCGGAAGGACAGTGCCGCACTTCGGTCCGGAACCATCTCCAAGGAGCCGCAGATGTATCCCTCTCCCGCAATCCGCAAGGTCTTCCACGGCGTTGCCTCACGCCAGCAAATGTTCCGGATGTTCGATCGGCACGCTCAACGTCCGAACCGTTGGGACGGTGACGCCTCGCTCCTCTATTCCGGCGAATGGTTCGAGATCGCCGAGACCGAGCACGACTATATGTTCGAGATCCTGCCACCGCTCTGGATCCGCGGGTCGATGTTCGCCATGCGCGAGTATCTGACGGGTTCGGTGACATCAGTGTTCTTCGCATTGCGCATCGATGGTGTCATCCGACATTTCCACGGCTATTGCGATCTATCGGACAAAGGCGCCGTCGAGCGCATGCGCGTGGCAATCATCGAGCGTGAGAGCCGGCCGGTGCGCGCCATGACGCGCGAGGAACGCCTGGAGCATATCTGGAGCATCACGGCGGACGACTATCGTGGCTATGCCGGCGATCGCTGGGACGAAGCTGCGCGCGGCAAGCGCACGATCATGCTCTACGGCGGCGCAGTGGGCAGCACTCTGAAACTGCTCGACGAGCTGACCGACGACGAGATCGCGGCGAAGCTGCCGGTGCAGCTGCGCCACCTCCCCTCGCCGATTGCCGCATGAGGGAGGCACACTATGCTTTCCTTCCCGCTTACATCCGTCCGCGAGGTCGTCGCCCGCAGTCGTGCCGACGCCGAAGCCAATGGCGGCTTTCGTAACCCCTACTACGGCCTGCGCCCTGGCAAGGACGAGAAGCCCGGCCTCTGGCTCGTCGGCGACCAAGGAGTCTACCTCCTGTCGAACGGCAAGCTGCCCGATGGCGCCAAGCCTTTGGTCGTTTATGCCGAGGAATGCGATCCCCGCACCAATGACGACTGGTTCGCAGTCAAACGCCGGACATTCGGCGGCGATGACGGAGTCGATTTCGTCGATGCGGAACAGCTCGAAGCGATGATGGCGGCCGCGCCGGAGGCGACGCACCTGCGTATCGCATTCCTTCAGGACTCGATGCAGCTCTTCCTGGTCGCGAAGCCCTAGGCAATTCGCGACCAGTCCGGCCCGTTTGGCCACCTATCCCAAACCCTTGAGCTCCCTTTAATCCCCGCAAGTGCTTCCCGCGGGGTGATGACGCTCGCCATTTTCCGAGGAAACCTCCATGAGCAACGATCCCTTCACTCTCGACATGTTCGGCAGCAGCGCGCTGTCATCAGGCCTCGGCCTGGGCGTCACACCGTTCGGCGGCTTCGATACGGTCGCGGCCAACGACGATGACCCGGAACCGACGCCGCCCTCTCCCTCCCCGGCCTTGCCGGCCGCGGCGATAGAACGTCCGGCGCCCCGGCGCCAGGGCAACCGGTGCAACTTCTACCTCGACGATGCGGATCGGGGCTTGGCCGGATCCTGGAAGGATCGCGCTCGCGCCAATGTTGCGGCGATCCTGATCGCGAACAACATCGAGAAGCAGGATCGGCCAGCCAACGCGAAGGAGCAGGCGCAACTCATCCGCTTCACCGGCTTCGGCGCCAGCGAACTGGCGAACGGTATGTTCCGCCGCCCCGGCGAAGTCGATTTCCGGGCCGGGTGGGGCGAGCTCGGTGGCTCGCTCGAAAGTGCCGTTTCAGATGCCGACTACGCGTCGCTCGCCCGCTGCACGCAATATGCCCATTTCACGCCGGAGTTCATCATCCGGGCAATCTGGTCGGGCTTGCAGCGCCTGGGCTGGTGTGGCGGCCGCATGCTCGAGCCGGGTATCGGTACGGGCCTGTTTCCGGCTCTGATGCCGGCGGCCTTTCGCGACAGGACCTTCGTCACCGGCGTCGAACTCGATCCCGTCACGGCCCGGATCGTCAAGCTGCTGCAGCCTAAGGCCCGCATCATCAATGGCGATTTTGCGCGCGCCGATCTGGCGCCGATCTACGATCTCGCCATTGGCAATCCACCCTTCTCCGATCGCACCGTCCGGTCTGACCGGACCTATCGCTCACTCGGTCTCAGGCTGCACGACTACTTCATCACCCGTTCGATCGACCTGCTGAAGCCCGGCGCGCTCGCCGCGTTCGTCACCAGTTCCGGCACGATGGACAAGGCCGACGCGACCGCGCGTGAGTACATCGCCAAAACCGCCGACCTGATTGCCGCGATCCGATTGCCGGAGGGGAGTTTCCGCCGCGATGCTGGCACGGATGTCGTGGTCGACCTTCTGTTCTTCCGCAAGCGCAAGGTCGGCGAACCGACAAGCGATCTGTCATGGCTCGATCTCGAGGAGGTGCGGCCCGAAAGCCAAGACGAGGGCGCAGTTCGCGTGAACCGCTGGTTTGCAGAGCATCCTAATTTCGTCCTCGGCGATCATGCCCTGACCTCCGGACCGTTCGGCGAGACCTATACATGCCAGCCACGCGCTGGCGAGGACCTGCAGGCGGCTCTAAAGAACGTCGTTCGCCTGCTGCCTGAAGGCCGCTATGACGGTGAGCCGACCGCAATCGACGTCGACCTCGAGGACGAGCTCGGCGAGATCATCGATCTTCGCCCCGGTGACGCCAAGGTCCGTGAGGGTAGCTTCTTCATCGATAACAGGCACGGCCTGATGCAGATGGTGGACGGCGCACCCGTGGAGGTCAAAGTCCGCAAGGGGCGCACCGGGGACGGCATCCCGGAAAAGCACGTCGGGATCATCAAGAAGCTGATCCCAATCCGCGACGCGGTGCGTGAGGTGCTGAGGGCCCAGGAGCAGGATCGGCCGTGGCGTGATCTGCAGGTTCGCTTGCGCATCGCCTGGTCGAGCTTCGTGCGTGATTTCGGTCCGATCAACCACACCACCGTCTCGATCAGCGAGGACGAGGAATCCGGCGAGGTGCGCGAAACGCACCGCCGTCCAAACCTGCAGCCTTTCCTCGACGATCCCGATTGCTGGCTGGTCGCCTCGATCGAGGACTACGACCTCGACACCGATACCGCAAAACCGCGCCCGATCTTTTCCGAACGGGTCATCGCGCCGCCTGCGCCGCCCGAAATCACCAGTGCGGCGGATGCGTTGGCCGTGGTGCTCAACGAACGTGGCCGCGTCGATGTCGAGCATATCGCCGAACTGCTGCACAGACATGCCGATGCCGTCGTCGACGAGCTCGGCGATGCGATTTTCCAGGATCCCGCCGATGGCTCCTGGCAGACGTCGGATGCCTACCTCTCCGGTGCGGTCCGCACCAAGCTTGGTGTCGCCGAAGCTGCCGCGGCACTCGATCCAGCCTACGAGCGTAACGTCCGCGCGCTTCAGGCAGTCCAACCCGCCGATCTTCGCCCGTCCGACATCACCGCACGTCTCGGTGCGCCCTGGATTCCGGCCAGCGACGTCGTCGCCTTCGTGAAGGAGATGATGGGTGCCGAGATCAGGATCCACCATATGCCGGAATTGGGCAGCTGGACGGTGGAAGCACGGCAGCTTGGCTACTGCGCCGCCGGCACATCGGAGTGGGGCACCAGCCGCCGTGATGCCGGCGAGTTGCTCGGCGACGCGCTGAACAGCCGTGTTCCCCAGATTTTCGATATCTACAAGGATGCCGGTGGCGAGCGGAGGGTCCTGAACGTCGTCGATACCGAGGCGGCGCGCGACAAGCTGCAGAAAATCAAGGAAGCCTTCCAAAACTGGGTTTGGACCGATCCGGATCGCACCGACCGGCTGGCGCGGGTCTATAACGACCGGTTCAACAACATCGCGCCTCGAAAATTCGACGGATCGCATCTGAAACTTCCCGGCGCCTCTGGCGCCTTTGTTCTTTATGGGCACCAGAAACGCGGCATCTGGCGGATCATCTCCTCCGGATCGACCTATCTCGCCCACGCCGTCGGCGCGGGCAAGACGATGACGATGGCGGCCGCGATCATGGAACAACGACGTCTCGGCCTGATCGCCAAGGCGATGCTGGTCGTCCCTGGTCATTGCCTGGCGCAGGCGGCGCGGGAATTTCTGGCACTCTATCCCAATGCCCGGATCCTCGTCGCCGACGAGACCAACTTCACCAAGGACAAACGGCTTCGCTTTTTGAGCCGGGCAGCGACCGCGACCTGGGATGCGATCATTATCACGCACTCGGCCTTCAGGTTCATCGCCGTGCCGTCCGCCTTCGAACAACAGATGATCCACGATGAGTTGGAGCTCTACGAGGATCTGCTGACCAAGGTGGACAGCGAGGACCGCGTGTCGCGCAAGCGCCTCGAGCGACTGAAGGAAAGCTTGCAGGAACGGCTGGAAGGGCTCGCGACCCGCAAGGACGATCTGCTCACAATCTCCGAGATCGGTGTCGACCAGATCATCGTCGACGAGGCGCAAGAGTTCCGCAAGCTTTCCTTCGCGACCAACATGTCGACGCTGAAGGGTATCGACCCGAACGGCTCGCAGCGCGCCTGGGACCTCTATGTGAAGTCCCGGTTCCTCGAAACGAAGAACCCGGGCCGCGCGCTGGTGCTCGCCTCCGGCACGCCGATCACCAACACACTCGGTGAGATGTTCTCGATCCAGCGCCTGCTCGGCCACGAGGCTCTCGCCGAGCGCGGCTTACACGAATTCGATGCCTGGGCGTCCTGCTTCGGCGATACGACGACCGAGCTGGAGATCCAGCCGTCCGGCAAATACAAGCCGGTCAGCCGCTTCGCGAGCTTCGTCAATGTGCCCGAACTGATCGCCATGTTCCGGGCTTTCGCCGACGTCGTCATGCCGGCGGATCTCCGCGAATACGTCAAGGTGCCTGATATCTCCACCGGCCGACGGCAGATCCTGACCGTCAAGCCGACGCCGGCGTTCAAGGCCTATCAGCAGATCCTCGATGCCCGCATCAAGGCGATCGAGATGCGCGAGGGACCGGCTGAGCCCGGCGACGATATCCTGCTCTCGGTCATTACCGACGGTCGCCATGCGGCGATCGATCTCCGCCTCGTGATACCGGCCAACGACAATGAGGAGGACAACAAGCTCAACCTCCTCGTCCGCAATGCCTTCCGCATCTGGCAAGAGACGAGCGACGATACCTACGTCCGGCCGGACGGCAAACCCTTTGACCTGCCCGGCGCCGCGCAGATGATCTTCAGCGATCTCGGCACGATCAACGTCGAGAAGACCCGCGGCTTTTCCGCCTACCGCTGGATTCGCGACGAGTTTGTGCGGCTGGGCGTTCCCCCGTCCGAAATCGCCTTCATGCAGGACTACAAGAAGACCGAGGCCAAGCAACGGCTCTTCGCCGACGTGCGCGCCGGCCGAATTCGGTTCCTGATCGGATCGTCGGAGACGATGGGAACGGGCGTGAACGCTCAAGCGCGGCTGAAAGCGCTGCATCACCTCGATGTGCCGTGGCTGCCGTCGCACATCGAGCAGCGCGAAGGCCGCATCGTCCGGCAGGGTAATCAGCACGATGTCGTCGACATTTTCGCCTATGCGACCGAGGGCAGCCTCGACGCTTCCATGTGGCAGAACAACGAGCGCAAGGCCCGCTTCATCGCCGCCGCGCTCAGCGGAGATACTTCGATCCGCCGGCTCGAAGACTTCGGTGAAGGGCAGGCGAACCAGTTCGCCATGGCCAAGGCAATCGCCTCCGGCGACGAGCGGCTGATGCAGAAAGCGGGTCTCGAAGCCGATATCGCGCGACTGGAACGGTTGCGCGCCGCCCATGACGATGACCAGTATGCGGTGCGCCGGCAGATGCGCGATGCCGAGCGTGACATCGAGACGTCGACCCGCCGCATCGGCGAGATCGGCCAGGATATCGGTCGGCTCGTTCCGACCGCCGGCGATGCCTTCGCGATGACCGTGCTGGGCAAGCTTCACCATGAGCGCAAGGAAGCCGGTCGCGCGCTGATGAAGGAGGTTCTCACGCTCCTCCAGCTCCAACAGGAGGGCGAGGTTCACCTCGCATCTATCGGCGGTTTCGATCTTGTCTATGAGGGAGAGCGCTTCGGAAAGGGCGACGGCTATCGCTACGCCACCACGCTCCAGCGCACAGGCGCCGCCTACGAGATTGACCTTGCGGTCACAGTGACACCGCTCGGCGCCATCTCCCGCCTCGAGCATGCGCTCGACGGGTTCGAGGAGGAACGCGAGCGTTATCGCCATCGCCTCGATGATGCGCACCGGCGGCTCGTCTCCTATCGCTCGCGCGAAGGCGGCACTTTCGCCTTCGCCGACGAACTTGCCGAAAAGCGCCGACAGCTTCGTGACGTCGAGGACGCTCTTGCCGCCGCGTCAGTTCAGAACGACGCCGCCTCGGCGGAGTCTGCTTGAATGGAATCGCGGTTTTGATGCGACGCAGCATTTGCATAGCTGCATTGCACAATATTTGCTTTCCTTCCGACCGAAATTTGAGCATAGTGCTCACAGCTGATGCACATGGCGGTTTTCCTCCCAGTGCCGCCGCAGCAGCTGTTCCCCTCTGGAGGTTTAAATTACCTTCATACCTATAGGGCCCGAGTTTTCTCGTGGCCCTCTTTTTTTGTCCTGATTTCCGTTCATCGAAGCGACCCCTACGACGGTCATCCTCGTCGCGGTTTTCCCCCGCTCAGGTAATCACCTCGACGCGCTCCATCTTTTCGATCAGCCGCCCGCTCATATCCTCCGGGTCGTTCAGGACGGTCACGAAGTCGGAGAGGCTCGGATTCTTCAAACCGACTTTGTAGATCGCAACCCCGCTTCGACATTCTCGTCCATGGCCTTCAGCCCCTCGAAATGTCGGGAGGCCTCCTGCCAGGCGAGCCCCAAAGTCTCGGTGAACGCAAGGATCTCGTCTGTTCCCGGAACGACCTGATAGGCAAATATCTCTTTTGTATCGTGCATCGAAACCTCCTTGAGCTGCGACAGCCTAAGGCGCGTTTCCGGTTGCTGTGAACTATCAAAAGTGTGAGCGGCAGTTTCCGGAAGGAGGGAGGACAAAAAGAAGGAAGAGGGAAAAGAAACCGGTCGCAGATCGGTCTTCCAGTCGCCGCTTGCGCTCAACCGCCGCCTGCGCATCCCGGCCACTCGTCCCGCGCAGGGCTGTTAGCCCCGCTCGGACATCGCAGCAGGGACGCTCGGCCGCAGTTGCGCCGGGCCGCCCGCCCCGCGGTCCGGGAGGTGTCTTCGAAAGAAACGAAGACAGGAAGGACCGGCAAGCGAGCCGTGTCCCGCATCTCGGAAGAGGAAAATCCCATGCACATCATGAAGGTCGATCCGCGCTCGTTGAAGGACAACCCGGACAATACTCGTCAGTCGAAATCCACCCCGCAGGCTGATGCGCTGCTGCTCGCGACCATCAAAGCCGTCGGCATCATCCAGCCGCCCGTCATCTTTCCGCAAAGCGATGGCGGAAACGGCTACGTCATCGAAGCCGGCCATCGGCGGACCCGCATGGCGATCGCCGCGGGCCTTGAGGAAATCGAGGTTCTCGTGGTCGAAGCCGCTAACGATAATGGCGCCATGCGGTCCATGGTCGAGAACATCGCCAGGGAGCCGCTCAACCCCGTCGACCAGTGGCGCGGCATCGAACGCCTGATCGCACTCGACTGGACCGAGGAAGCGATTGCGGTCGCACTTGCCCTCCCCGTCCGGCAGATTCGCAAGTTGCGGCTGCTCGCCAATGTCTTTCCGGCGATGCTCGACCAAATGGCGCTCGGCGACATGCCGAACGAGCAGCAGCTTCGAACGATCGCGGCGGCACACCTCGATGAGCAGAAGGAAGTCTGGAAGGCGCAGAAGCCGAAGAAGGGCCAGCCTGCCACGTGGTTCCAGATCGCCAACGCGCTGAGCAAGACCCGCATGTACGCAAAGGATGCGAGCTTCGGCGACGATCTCAGGGAAGCCTATGGCATCGAATGGATCGAGGATCTGTTTGCCCCTGCCGATGAGGACAGCCGCTACACCACCAACGTCGAAGCCTATCTCGGCGCCCAGCAGGAGTGGATGACCAACAATCTGCCGAAGAAGGGCGTGATCGCCGAGGTCACGCAATGGGGTGACGTAAAGCTGCCGCAGAAGGCCAGCCGCGTTTATGGCAAGCCAGGCAAGGGCGACCACACCGCAATGTACCTGGATCGGAACGGCAAGGTTCAGACCGTGCATTACCGGATGCCGGAGGAGAAGAAGACGGCGGGCAAGAGAGCGGTCGTTGGAGGTGGTGCCACCGCTGGCGACGATGTGATCGACGCGCCGAAACAGCGTCCGGATGTCACGCAAAAGGGCCACGACATGATCGGTGACCTCAGGACCGACGCGCTGCACGAAGCGCTCGCTCGCGCGCCGATCGAGGACGACACGCTGACGGCGCTCCTCGTGCTCGCCTTCGCCGGCTTGAATGTACGGGTCGACTCCGGGGCAAACGACACCGTCTTCGGCACGAAGCGGTTCGCTCGCCATGCGGTTCGGTTGCTCGACTCTGACGGTAAGCTGTCCTTCGAGATCGACACGTTGCGGGTTGCCGCCCGCTCGATGCTGGTCGATGTGCTCTCTTGCCGCCGCGGCATGTCGAACAGCGGGATCGTGTCACGTATCGCCGGCGAGGCCATCGGCGCCGATGGATATCTCCCGAACATGGGCACCGAAGATTTCCTGCTTTGCCTGTCGCGGGCGGCGCTTGAGGCGTCGTGCAAGGACACCCCGGTTCTGCCGCGCCCGAAGGTCCGCGAGACCCGCGCAGCACTCGTCGAGCACTTCAAGGAAGGGCACTTCGTCCACCCGGCAGCCCTGTTCGCGCCCGATCCGAAGGAACTTGCCGACCTGATCAAGAAAGGCGAGATCGTCGAAGAGGAGGACAGCGTCACCACTGAAGAAACGAGCGATGGTCTTGGCGAACTCGCGGACGACAGCGCCGCCGGCGAGGCCGCCGAACTTGACGCCCCCGATCCGGAGGCCGACGACGGGGCTCCTGACGAGGACGAAACCGCCTACGGCATTGCGGCCGAATAGCCTCCCTTCCCTTCTCATCCGATCGACAACCGCCGCCGGCCATCACCGGCGGCGGCTTCGTTTCCATGAACCGCAGAATTCCAAGGAGATGTCTTATGTCTGCGTCCCTGATCTACGACCTCGCCCCGATCGGCTCCATCGTCGCCTGGTCCGACGGCAGCCCTCGGCCGCCCGAGCGTTTCAAGAAGAAGCTGGCGGCCTGGCAAACCCGCAACAGCAAAGGCCGCCTGATCCGCAAGGAGGGTCCGCGCCAATCCGGAAATTACGCCTCGCCCGGGCATTTCACGCTGCATGAGGCTGATTTCGGCGGAAAGAATACCGTCGTCATGCGCATTCACCGAACCTTCGGTCTCGATTCCGATCTCGCCTTCAAGGTTCTCGAACGCCCCGCACTCGGTTCTATCCGCCTCTTCGATCGCGCCGGTGCGAACGCGGAGCTTGTCCATCTCGCCGGCAATCACGAGGCGGCGGTGGCCTGGCTGAAAGAGCATGGATACCCGAATGCCATCCTCGAAGAGGTGACCGCCGACGAGGTCGCGGCGGCTCATGTCGAAGGGAGGGTTGCCGCATGAGCACGCCCGATCTTCAACACGACAGGGTTCCTACCGCCGACGACTCCGCGGTGAAATTCGGCGTCAGCGCGGACGGCTTTCCGGTCGCCCGGATCGCCGATACCTTCCTGGCAATGGTGCCGGCGCGCGATGGCGCCAGCTTCCTCGCGAGCGCCTGGCGCCTCACTCGCCCGCTGTCAGAGCTGACGCGGGAGGATTTCCACGGTCACGAAGGGCGCCTCGAAGATGAGACAGCGTTCCGCGCGCGCGTGTTCGAGACCGCGCGGCACAGCCATGAACTATCCGCGCTCGGGCGGATCCAGAGCCGCATGGCAGCGACTACGCCATGGGGTCTGTCGCAGCTCGCGACGATCTACGCCGAGGGGATCGTCTCCCATATGACCGCCGGTCATGGCGGGTTTCATCTGTCGGCCGAACGGAATGCCCGCGTCCTTCCGATGCTGCGAAAGTCCTTGCCCTGGTACGAGGAGGACGCAGAATGGGCGATTGTCGCCCTCACCTTCCCAGATCTCTTCACGTCCTACGAGCGCAAATGTGCCGATGAGACGATCCGCAATAGCTGGCCGTCCGCCTGGGAGGCGATCCACGGCCGCGAACTCCAGCCCGGCCAATCCTGGACAAAGGACCGGGAAGCCTTCGAGCGCAAGCATGCCGGCGACTGGATCGTGATCTCCGCGATCTTTTCCAGCCGCCATGCCGACATGACGGAGGTCATCGCCACGCGAGGCGGCCGGCGCGATGGGCGGGTGGAGGAGATGCGCTTTCTCGTGCCCCGCGCCGAGTATGCCGCGCGCGACCGCTTCGGTTTCGTCATCGATCCTGACCGTCATAATCCCTGTGACGGTCCTTCCAGTTTTGTGGGGTGGCAAGGGAGGGATGCGTGATGGCTGCAATGCCAATCCACCATGCGCAACTGGCGCGTATGGAAGAAGCGCGGCGGCAGACGCAGCGCCAGCTCGAACTGATCGATCGCCAGGTCTTGCGCCGGATAACATCGATCCTGCCACAGCTCGCGCGCCGGCAAACCGGATATCGGCGCGGAAAGGCGCCGGATACGGGCTTCTTCCTCGAACGTTATCGCAACAATCTCGCCGCCCTGACAGCGGAGCGTCAGCCGGAAGTTGACGCGCTGACACGAAAGTTGGCTCGGCAGGATGCAGCGATAGCCGCCTTTCGCAAACGGTTCGAACCCGTTGGCGACGCGGCTCAGCCACGAGCGGAGGTCTAGCGACATGGGTACGATCGGAGACCTCGAACGGAGCGCCGGCATTGGGCCATCGTCCGCGGAACGCACCGCGTTCTGGCAGCAGTTCCACCACCTCAACGGAAAGGCGTGCCTCGACGCGGGCGTTGCGGAGCTTAAACGAATGATCGCCGCGAGGGAGGAACAGGCTGACGTTGCCTCGAGTAAGCAGCGCGCTGTTCCGAAGCGCGAAAGACTTCCTCCTTTGAGCGGTGAACAGGAAGCCGCGCTCCAGGCCTATGCCGCAAGACACGGGCGTCGCTGGAAGAGCATCCTGAACAACGTCTGGATGGGTGGCGCGCCCTATGACGATGGCGGGACACTCCGCGGTCTTCGAAACACGCACGGTCCGAGCTGGCTGCAATATTATCGGCTGCCCAAGCCGAAACCCTCGGCCGAGACCATCATCGCGCCAATTGAGCGTGCGGCGAGTTCGGGAAGTGACGACGTATAGCGTCCCGGCAGCCATCTTCCTTTCAGTACCTGGTTGGACCAGACCCCGTGCCGATTTGCCCTTCGGTTTTGCTGCGGTCTGAACCAGCGGCCGTTCGCTTCAAGGCCGCTATCCGCGCCGCCCGGCGGCCGGAGGCGCCGTCCCTCACGGAGCAGGCTTGCGGGCCTCGCAGGGCAGGATGCCCCGCTTGCCCGCAAACCGGCTCCGCTCAGCCTGTCGTCTCCGGACCTTGAAGCGCCCGTCTTCCGCCGGTTCGGGGCGACCGCACCGAAGGGCAAATCGGCACGGGGCCGGAGCCGCTTCGAGGTTGAAAGGAAGAAATCATGGCAAAGCCCGCTACCTCCCCTCGTCAATCCGCTCGCGTCGTGGCTCTGCGCAAAGGCGCAACCGTCGAAATGGTCCGGCTCACATGCCCCGACAGTGCCCAGGCGCTGAAGATCGCCGAGAGCTTCGGAACCGCGATCGTCGACAGCGACGGAATCCGCGATCTCCATGAGCGTCTGATCTCCGAGACGGCCGATGCTCTGAGCGATGGTCTCGGCGAAAAGGCCATGCAGATCCATCTGCAGCGGATCGTCGGCGCCTTCGTCGGCTCGGCGCACGGCGCAGGCCAATTCTATAGCCGCGCCGTCACCGAGGCACGCGATGCCACGGCCAAGGCTGCCAACGACGCCCGCGACGAGGACCTCGACGGCCCTGTCGGCTACGACAGTGCTGCCCAGCGCAGACGCGAGTTTGCCGCCGACATGGGCGTGCAGGCTCATGCGCTTCGGGTGGCCGCGGAGGGCGCCGTTGCAGCCTACAAGCAAATCGTCGGTGAGGCCTGGAAACCCTTCGATCGGCCCGTCGAAAACCCAGGTCACTCTCTTGATCGCAAGGCGGCCGAAGCACAGATGTCGGCCTTCGACTGAGCGCTTTCGGGCGGGGCTCCGGCCCCGCCTTTTTCCATGTCGGGAAGCAAGCGTGCCTACGGCCTTGGAAAAGGTCGCCCGATGATCTACATTATTTTCGAGATTTATCTACATGGAGACGACCCATGCCGATCAACGTCAACAATCCGGAAGCGGACGCGCTGACGCGCAAGTTCGCCGAAATGGCCGGCGTCGGCATTACCGACGCCATCGTCATTGCCATGCGGGAGGCGATCGAGCGTCGCAATCGCGCGGAGACGCCACTGCAGACTGCTGCGCGGCTGCGGGAAAAGCATGGGGTCGCGATGAGCGACGACGTCCGCAAGCCTCTTCCTCCTGAAGCCTTCGACGAAATGTGGGATGACGCCTGATGTTCGTCGATGCCTGCGCCATCATCGCGCTTCTCTCTGATGAGCCGGAAGCGGCGCGCGTCTCCGACGCCGTTGCTTCTGCCAGACATCCCTTCACATCTCCGGTCGCCATTCTCGAAACAGTCCTCGGCCTTGCACGGCCCGACAAGTTCAATCTTCCAGTGCCCGCGGTCGAAACGATCGTGATGGAATTCCTCGAAGCGCGGGAAATCGAGATTCGCGATCTTCCGCCCGCATCCGAGACGACGAGGCTCGCCCTTGTCGCTGCTCACCGCTATCGCAGCGGCCGCCATGGCCTGAACCTCGGCGATTGCCTGCATTATGCCTGTGCCAAATTCCATGGCGTGCCGATCCTCGCCACTGCGGATGAGTTCAGGTCGACCGACCTCGAAACAATTCCTTGAATCTCCTGAAGCAGTGACGCCGAGATCGGCCCGTCGCGAACCCGTCCGGCTTTTGGTCCTGGCGGAGCGAGGCGTTCGGGCAACGGCTTCGCCGTCCTCCACGTCCGTTCCGGCCTTTCGGTGCCCTCACCCCTTTCCGCTCCGCACTTTGGACCGCCGTGACGGGGTCGCGATCGGCGCGACCTCCTTGAATTGGAGGTTTGAAATGAGCAGGAAGGACGAAGGCCAGCGGGCCGACATCTACACGCGGATCACTGACAAGATCATCGAGGATCTGGAGAAAGGAGTTCGCCCATGGATGAAGCCATGGAACGCCGCGAACACGAACGGTCGTATCACCCGGCCGCTTCGCCACAACGGTCAGCCCTATTCCGGCATGAATGTGCTGCTGCTTTGGTCGGAGGGCCTGGCCCGTGGATATTCCTCGCCGATGTGGATGACATTCAAGCAGGCGCTTGAACTGGGATCGGCCGTGCGGAAGGGCGAGACCGGCTCGACCGTCGTGTTCGCGAGCCGCTTCACGAAGTCGGAGACCGACCGCAACGGCAACGATGTCGATCGGGAAATTCCCTTTCTGAAGGCGTACTTCGTCTTCAACGTTGACCAGATCGACGGTCTGCCGGACCACTATTACCATCGGCCGACACCGGTCCTCGATCCGATTGAGCGGATCGAGATTGCCGATCGCTTCTTCCGCGACACTGGCGCCGTCATCCGGCATGGCGGATCGCAGGCATATTATTCGCCGGTGACCGACCACATCCAGATGCCGCCGTTCGAGACCTTCCGGGATGTGGAGTCCTACTACGCGACCCTTGGACATGAGGAAATTCATTGGGTTGGAGCCAAAGATCGTCTTGATCGCGATCTGTCGCGCTACGCGAAGGACCGGACGGAGCGCGCCCGCGAGGAATTGATTGCCGAACTCGGCAGCTGCTTTCTCTGCGCGGACCTCGGGATTGCTCCAGAGCTGGAGCCGCGACCGGATCACGCCTCTTACCTTCAGTCGTGGCTCACCGTTCTCTCAAATGACAAGTGGGCGATCTTTCAGGCGGCAGCGCATGCGCAGCGTGCAGTCAGCTATCTTCACGGTCTGCAGCCGTCCGCGGAAGGTGCCGACAAGGCGGCGGCATAGGCGTGCTTTGAATCAGGGACGGTCGCCAGTACCGACGGCCGTCTCTCTGATTGGCTCTGGTTCGGTTTGCGGATGCTGGTTCAGGGTGAGGTCCAACGTGCCCCAGATCGATGACTTCGTGGCATCGGACTTGGGTTTGCGAGACGGCTTCCTCTCGACGATGAACGGTTTTGTCTGCTGACGCATAAATCCTCCTGGGCGACGAATCGCGCCTGAACGATATCGCGCACGCCACCGAACACAACAGGCTGTCATTCCAAGTTTCATACCGACGGTTTCGACGGCATGCCGTCGCCATTCGCGACAAAAGGATTCCCACCCTCCCCCGCCTGTCCAGGTTGTTTGTAAGGAAAACACTTCGCCACATGGGTTGTTGCGGAATGCTGCGTCGCACAAATATAGGATGCGAGGATATCAACTGGAAGGGGCAGGCTGTGGAAAAATACGTGGGCGCGAAGCTGCATGGCATTCGAGTGACCGACGCAAAGCTGAACTACCACGGCTCGATCACGATCGATGCGGACTTCTGCCGGGAGGTCGGTCTGAAACCGCTGGAATATGTGGAAATCTGGAACAAGATGTCCGGAGCAAGGATCAGCACTTACGTGCTCTACGGTGATCCGGGCTCCAGGTGCTGCATTCTTAACGGTGCGGCCGCTCGCACGTGCCAGCAAGGCGATGAGATTATCATCGCGTCCAGCGTCTTTTGCGAAATCGATGACATCATCAAGCTCAAGCCACGCGTGCTGGTCTTCGGAGAAAACAATGAAATCGTCGACAGGATCACCTACGAGGTCTTTCGCCGTGCAGACAATTCTCTCGACATGGCCGTGAGCTCCGAGCTGCCCGACAACAGCTACGGATTTCCGGCCTCCATTTCCGGATAGCCTGATGCAGTCGGACGGCGTCCCTGGACGTTTGCCGATGTGGATTGCCACGACACCGTTTTCGCCTATTGCCGTTGCCCTTCAGGGGAGCCATTGTCCCGTCCCTTTACCTGACGTTAGCGGCGCTCCATTTGCGGGCTCGATGAGGCATGTCTGACCGGAGAGCGGCGTCGCCTCGATCGTCCTCCCGCAACGGCCATTCGAAACTTTCTTCCCCTGCCGACTTCGTCGCCATTCCTCGCGCGACAACAAAGTTGCTCCCGGCCGCCCTCCATTTCATTTCGGCCCTCTGGGTGCGGTCCGATCGTCCCCGGTCCTTGCGACAGCCATCGAGGCCGCAATGGAGCGGCCCGAAACAGCAAAAGGAACTTGGACAATGGCTACCATCGGCACCTTCACCTCCACCGAAAACGGCTTCTCCGGCTCGATCCGCACCCTCGCCCTCAACGTCAAGGCCCGCATCGCCCGCGTCGAAAACCCCTCCGACAAGGGGCCGCACTTCCGCATCTACGCCGGCAACGTCGAGCTCGGCGCCGCCTGGCAGAAGACCTCCGAGCAGGGCCGCGACTATCTCTCGGTCAAGCTCGACGACCCGAGCTTCCCCGCCCCGATCTACGCAACGCTGGCCGAAGTCGAAGGCGAAGATGGCCTGCAGCTGATCTGGTCACGCCCCAACCGCGACTGAGGTTCTCGAGGCTCCGCCGATCCGGCGGAGCCTCTCCCGCCAAAGTGAGAAGCCGGCACCAGGCATCGAGCCAGGTTCCGGCTTTTTGGTGCCATGCGGAAACGGGGATAGCCGCTCAGATTTCCTGATGGTGCCGGGCCGGGCCGACGGCATCAAGGACGAGCGGTTAACCCCCAAATTTCAGGCCCGGTCCTGCGGCCCGATCCAGAAATTCGGCTCCCCCACTCGCCGCCTCCGGCGGTCGCTATCGCGATCCCTGACCCCGCCATCCCGTCCCGCCCTGCGAGCTCGTCTTTCACGAACTCAAGGAGATGAGATCATGACGATCGAACAGCACATCGAAGAACTGCGGGCCGAGCTGAACAACGCATGCGACGCGGCCGAGCGCCGCCAGATCGAGGGCGAGCTTGAACTTGCACGGGCCGAGCTCGCCGTGCAACTGGCCGAGCAGGTCGGCACCATCAAGGCCGAGCCGCCCTTCTGAGGCGGCTTCTCTTCTCATTTCAGAGCCGAGCTTCGTCGGCGATCACCGTCTCCGATTCCAGCGCTTTCCGCCCGAGGAACAACCGCGCCATCGCATCTCTCCTTTCGACACAGCTGTCATCTACGTCAGGGGATGTTGCAGTCCTCGCGTCACGCCGCAACCTTGCGCCACCAGAATTTTCCCCACCGCATGCGGCTCCTCGCCCAGTCAAAATTCAGGCGGCTCCAGGTTCTCCGCTCGCGCTTCGACCGTTCCGGTGCGGCCCTCCTCCGAGGTCTGCTTTCGATCCCCGCGATATCAGCAATTCGAAAGGAGAACCTACCATGCAACAACTCGCAAAGTTCCTTGCAGCCACCGGCCGCCGGCTCGGTAATCTCGGGAGAGTGATCTGTCACTTCTTCCGCAAGGGAAAGCTCGGGCTGAAGCTCGCGATCAAGATTCCGTTCTTCGTCGAGATCGAGCTCAACTTCGAGACCGACTGGAATAGGCGCGAATGACGCGCCATGGCCGCCCTCGGCGGCCCTTTTCCTTCGTTCCGGCTCGGGCGTCATCGTTGGTCAGCTGAGAGGACGCTGGGCAAAAGTCCTCGGTCGATAGCCGCGAGCTCGCTTCTGCCGCGTCAGGTCGAGGAACAGTCTGACCGCTTCTTCCTCCCGCCCGAAATGGTGCACCATCATTTGTCCAGAGGTCCCGATCCGCCCCCAGCGTCGCGTCAGGCAGGTTTCCCCGAAAAGCGATATGGAAATCTGCATGGCGTAAAAGCGGGCCATGTTCTTCGCCGTGTCGGTTCGCTCGATGTAGAGCTGGTAAGGTTGCGTGACCATGTTCGCAGAGTCGCCGATCCGTGCCCGAGCGTCCAACGACAGTTTTGAATCGTTCGAGGCCAACCGATTCATTGCGGTGATGTTTCTCAAAACCTGAGCGATTGTCTGGGCGAGTCGGCGCAGCCGCACGGCTCTAGTCGCTGTGGCTCCCGGAGCCCAGTCGGTCTCCGCGCATTCGCGTGACGATCCTCTCGCGGATGGCACAGGGCCAACCTCGCGCGATCAGTTGCAGTATCCCGAGCGCTCCGGACATGGCCGTGCAAGTCATCCGAGAGTGGATCCGACGACTTCATTCAAACTTTAATTTAATTTTCATTCTCTCTGAATAATTATTATTGCAATCAGGTTCAACTAGGCAAAGCACCTGCGGATCAGGCACTGCAGCGCAATGAGAGAAAGTCAGAGACATGGCAGAAATTATCGACTTCCCCTTGGAGCGCAGCCTCAGCACCGAACAACGTGCACTGATCGACCAGATGGAAGAAGAAGGCGGCCGCTTTCTCAAGGCGACGGAGAGCCTGCTTGGCGTCCTGCGGCAAGCTGAACGTACGCAGAAGGCAATTCTCGCCTACCAAGCCGAGATCAAAGGCCGGAGCGGAGGAACGGCGCAGGTAGCCAGTCGCGAAGCGGGCGACGGTTCCGCAGCTGGCGACTATCGCGGCAGCACTATCCGATATGCATCCGATGACTGAAGTTTTTCGAGTGGGTGACGATCGTCGCCATCGTGGCCATACGTGAGGGGACAGACCGTGCTTGGGTTCGCAAAACAAAAACAATATGCTCTCCTCTTGGGAGCAGCACTCCTCCTTGGCCACAGCGCAAGAGCGCAAGACATAGACTTGATGAACGGGGTGGTAGCCCGCCCTGGTGACAAGGACACAATACCCGCAGAAAAATTCAAGAAGGCGAGCCCCTGGAAAATCGGGATGAGCCACTTTGGCGTCAACGCCAACACATGGGCTGCCCAAATGGCCGCTGAATCGCAAGCCGCTGCCAAGAGTGATCCGCGCATTTCTCAGTTCGTGCTGCTCGACGCCAATCTCAGCCAGGCCAAGCAGATCGCCGATATCGATGAGCTGATCGCCCAGAAGGTCGATGCCATCATCGTGACACCGGTCTCTCCGACCTCCGCAGATGCTGGTATCGAAAAAGCGGTCAATGCCGGCATTCCCGTCATCGTCCATACGGGCCTTACCAAAACCGACAAATTCACCGTCGATATTCAAGGCGGCGGCGAGAACTTCGGAAAGGTCTCGGGAGAGTTCCTGGTCAAGGAACTCGGAGGCAAGGGCAATATCTGGGTCCTGCGCGGACTGCCGACTCATCCCGAAGACATCAACCGCTACAAGGGCCTGCTCGAAGCCATCAAGGGCACCGATATCAAGATCGTGGCCGAAGATGCCGGTCTCTGGTCGTATGATTACGGCCACAAGGTTTGCGAGACCTTCTATCTCGAAAACCCGAAGGTCGACGGCATCTGGTCATCGGGCGCCGACATGAGCCGCGCCTGCATGGATGTCTTCCAGCAATATGGCGCGAAGGTTCCGCCGATCACCGGTGAGGTGAACAACGGATTTCTCCAGAAATGGATCGACAGCGGGGTTGATGCCATCGCCACCGAATACGGGCCGGAACAAGGGGCCGCAGCTGTTCGCGCTGCCGTCGCGCTGCTCGATGGCAAAGCCATTCACAAACGCTATGTCTATGAGCCCGACGGCTGGGACATCCAGAAGGCAAAGGCGAATTACCGCGCTGACCTGTCGGAGAAGTTCTGGATGCCAAGCAGCCTGACCGACACCGATCTTAAGGCCCTGTACGGCAAGTAAGACAAATGCCTGCCCCGCGTTACCGCGGCTCGATGAACGTCAGAAGTCGATGTCATCACGAAACTATTCGAACCACCCCAGCGAGCGTGGCGTGATCAAAGCGCCCACTGTCGCCCCGAATCCAAGGAGCCGTCTTCGATGACACCAGCAACAGCGAAATCCAACGACCGACGTAATTTCGGGATCGCCGGACGCTTGACGGCGGCATTTGTCGGCATTGCTGCCCTCGCCGCCATCGCCGGCGCCTCCTCGTCCTGGTATTCGATGAAAAGTTCCGGCATCGTCAAGGAACTCGGCGATCGAACCCTCCCAACCGTCACCGAATCCCTCGCCTTCGCGCAAGAAAGCGCCATCCTTCTCGCAGAGGCGCCCAATCTCGTCTATGAGCCGGATCTCGCTTCGCTCGACGCAAGTTCGAAGCGCCTGGAAGCCATCCTCGCCGGTCAAAGCGGTCGACTGACGGCTTTGCGCGACCTTGGCGTGGCGCCGGAACTGCTCGATTCGGTCGAGAAGACGAGCCAAAGCCTCGAACCAAAGCTCAATCAGCTGACAGCCATATCTTCCGACCGGATCAAGGCGAAATTCCGCATGCAGGAGGGCGTGGCTCGCGCTCTGTCCCGTTACAAGTCCCTGGCGTCAATGCTCCGCAACGCGCAGGTCGGAGCGGTGGACAGCAGTATCGAGCGATCGCGTGCCCTGACCGATCTCCAGATGGCGGCCGCCGAGATATCGACACTGATATCGGCGATACCGGATGCGTCAGACACCGAACTGGCCGCAGTCAAGGATCAATATGATGCGACTGGCAAGGAGATTGACAGCATCCTCGCGCGGCTGAAAGCTTCAGGCGGTAGTGCTGCGATGCAACAGCTTGTCACGGCTCTCCAGAATGAGGGTGGAGGTCCTGAAGGCCTGTTTGCGCTTCGATCCGCCCAGGCCAAGGTCAACGGTCAGATCGCAGATATGCTGAATGATCTGACGGTGACCTCCATCATCCTTGGCGTCGACGTCAAATTGATCGCGGCGAAGGAAAAGCAGGCCGCCCGAAATGCTGCGGAATTGTCTCGGGGGATGACCCAGCAGACTGTCGCCGTCAATGCGGCAACGAGCTTTCTGGTGATTGCAGCCGCGCTTGCCGCCCTGTTCTACGTCCGGCGTTTCGTGACGCGGCGGCTGATCAGGCTTGCGACGGTCATGGGCCGTATCGCCTCCGGTGATCATTCCACTCAGGTTCCCATGTCCGGTCGCGACGAGATAACGGACATGGCCGGCGCTGTCGAAGTGTTCCGCGCCAATGCGGTCGCCAATATTCGCCTCGAGCAGGAAGCGGAAGAACAGCGAAACCTGACGGAAGACGATCGTCGCCGTAAGGCTGAAAGCGATCGCCTCCGGGCAGAAGCCATGGCCCAAGCCACCCAAGGTCTCGGCAAAGGGCTCAAGCACCTTTCTGCGGGTGATTTGACGTTCCGTCTCTCCGAGCCCTTCGCGGATGAATTCGAGACGCTGCGCGCCGATTTCAATGGCGCGGCCGGCCAGCTTGCCGAGACGCTGCGCTCCGTCGCCGACGCGGCCAACGCCATCGATAGCGGCAGCCGCGAGGTTAGCATCAGCGCCGATGATCTCTCCAAGCGCACCGAGCAGCAGGCCGCGTCGCTGGAAGAAACGGCGGCGGCGCTCGACCAGATCACCGTGAATGTCGCCAATTCTTCCAAGCGGGCCGACGAAGCCCGCAGGATCGCCGCCCAGGCCAATACCAGTGCCTCCCAATCCGGCCAAGTGGTGGCGAGTGCTGTCGACGCCATGGAGAAGATCGAGCAATCGTCGAAGCAGGTCTCCAACATCATCGGCGTCATCGACGAAATCGCGTTCCAGACCAATCTACTTGCGCTCAATGCCGGCGTCGAAGCGGCCCGTGCCGGCGAGGCCGGCAAAGGCTTCGCGGTTGTTGCACAGGAAGTGCGTGAACTCGCGCAACGCTCCGCCAAGGCCGCCAGAGAGATCAAGGAGCTGATCCGCAACTCCTCCGTCGAGGTGGAGAATGGCGTGAAGCTCGTCAGCGAGACCGGGACTGCCCTGAAAACCATCGAGGGCTACATCGTCACCGTCAACCAGCATATGGACTCGATCGCGACATCGGCCCGGGAACAATCGGTCGGTCTCGCGGAGGTGAATACCGCCGTCAACCAGATGGATCAGGTCACGCAGCAGAATGCGGCCATGGTCGAGGAGAGCAATGCGGCGAGCGCGACCCTTGCCGGTGAAGCAGGACGGCTTCGCGACCTGATCAGCCAGTTCCAGTTTGGCGAAGCCATGCGCCGGCCGGCGTCCCTCACCGAGGCGAGCCCATCCAGCCGGCCGGTCGCATCGCCCGCGCGCCGGATCGTCGGCGCCGTCGCCAAGGCCTTTTCCGGCAACGCCGCCGTCAAGCAGACCTGGGAAGAGTTCTGAGCGGAGCTGAAGGTGCACTGACTGAAGGTCTTTTGGCCATCAGAGCTGGCAAGCGGTCGCGTCCTTTTCAGGACGCGGTCCTATCTCTCTCTGACGTCCTATCTTGCACCCGCCGTTCCGGCGTCAATGACATCGCGGCCCCTCCAATTTTCCCCGCACCGCAAGCGGCACAGAGAAAGTCGGTTCCTCCGCTCGCCGCACGGCGGCCGCGTTCAGCGGTCCCTGACCCCTCACGGACTTCGGTGCGGACACTTTTCGCCAGAAAACGAAAAGGAGACCCTGATGACACAGCATCACATCACACAGCCGGTTAGCGAAGAGCGGAAACTTGCGGATCAGCAGCCGACCGGGCTTGAACATCTGCGCAGCAGTTTCGATGCTGAAGTGCACCTTCCCGCCGATATCTCGCGCGAGTTTCTGTCTGCGGCGCTGCTTTGGGCCATCGACAACAAGGTCGATTTCGGTTTGTTCCACGAGCCCGGAAAGATCATCATCGCGCACTTCGGTGGTGATGAGATCTACCTCCCCTCCCGGTGGTCCGACAAACGATGGCACATCGGCCTTGAGGACAAGGAGCCTTTCGACCCGGGCGATTGAAGCCCAGACCAGAGGCGGCTTACCGCCTCTGGTCTTTGCCTTTCGCTTGAGCCGTTCCTGCCGGATCGACCAGCCGAGCCGGCTATGATCCCAAGCCCCATCTCTCTCTCCTGACAGCGGACGATGATGATGGTTGTCATTTCCCCTGGCACCAGCCATGTCGCGCGCCATCCCATGGCCGGGCAAGGCCTTCCTTGATCAAAACATCGCCCAGAGAATTGCCCGCACGCGATACGGTTCGAAGTTTACGTCCATACTTGTCCTCGTCGCGGAAGCCGGCCGACAGCGAAAACTTTCCGGCGTTGAGCAGCGTTAGTAGTCGCGACTTTGCCGCTTCACCTTTGATCCGTTCAGCTTCGCAGCGGGGCGGGCTGAGTTCGGGCGTATCGATGTCGGCGATGCGGATTTTCTTGCCCTCGAACCAGAAGGTGTCGCCGTCGACGACGCAGTTCGTGCGATGGCTGTCGCCGCAGATCACGAACGACGCCGATTGGCTGTCTTGCGCAGGCGCTTTGACGAAAGCCGCAGCGATGTCGAGATGGCCATTGCGATCAAGATAGAGCCAGCCCGCGGCGCCGATCACCACGGCCCAGACAATCGCGGTCGGAAAGCCTCGGCCGCGATCGTGACCATGACGACGCGGCGTCGATCGCGAGTCATTAATGCCGGGACGGTCGTTGGCGACCTTCCGATTTTTCCTGAACGGGATGACGTTCTTTTGCGCCAAGCTTTTCATTCCTCTTCGGCGGCAGAGGTTACAGCCGGTTTGGTTTCATAGGCGTTTACCGCAGACGCCGAATTCGAACCTTCCTTCTCCCTTCCGCCCATCGAATGAAACCGGTTCTCGCCGACGCAGGCTCTCATATCGTTGCGCCGGAACCAGATGGCGCGCCCGCATCTGAGCGGTGCATTGCCGGCCGTGAACACGATCTGCTCGTCGGCCCGCATGCGCAGAACCTCATGCGGCTGGATAAGCGGTCTGGCGGCAAGCTGCTTCGAGCGTGTTCGCGATGATCCCCTTGCCTGGGAACTGCGGCTGACCTGGTCGATCTCGACCGTGGTCATGCCGCAACGTTTCGAGATGTAGTCGGCGGTCTCGGGATCGTTAATTGCGGCGAACGAGATCCAGCTGGCACTCTCGAACCACTTGCTTGCCGCGTCGCGGCCGCCATAGGTTTCGCGCATCTGGCCGATCGACTGATAGATCATCGTCAGCGTGATTCCGTATTTGCGGCCGGCGTCGCGCGCAGTCTCGAGGATCCGCATGTAACCGAGGCGGGCGACCTCATCGAGAAGAAACAGCGCGCGCCCTTCAAGCTTTCCGTCGCGATTATAGATCGCGTTGAGAAGCGAGCCGATGACGACACGCGCAAGACCGGAATGAGTCTCCAACGTCTTGAGGTCGATGTTGATGAAGACGTCGGTATTTCCCGCGGCGATGTCGCTGGTCGAGAATTTCCGTCCGGACACCAGGGCGGCATAATTCGGATAGGAAAGCCAATGCGTTTCCTTGACCGCATTGGCATAGACGCCGGAGAAGGTTTCCGGCGTCATATTGACGAAGGCAGCGACGTTCTCCTTCACGAAATCCGAACCCGAATTGTCGTAGATGTCCTGCAGGCGCTTGCGCAAGGTCGGTTCCGGCTCCGACAGGTTCATGCGCACCCGGCGAAGCGTCTGGTCCTTCTCGTCCATGTGACCGGACAGGCAGACATCGGCGATGAGCGCGGTGAGCAACTGCAGGGCTGACGCGCGAAAGAAGTCGTCACGGACACCGCGCGCGCCGCCGCTGTCGCTCATGATCCACGATGCGACAGAGGCAATATCCTCTTCCTTCGTTCCGCCGAAACGGCCGACCCAGTCCAGCACGTTGAAGCCCATGTCCGACTTCCTCGGGTCGAGGACGAACACGTCCCTTCCCGCTCCGCCGCGATGCGCGGAGACCATCGGGGCGACCTCGTTCGACGGATCGAGCACGATCAGCGTGCCGCCCCATTTGAGTGCCGTCGGGATGGTCACCGACGTCGTCTTGAAACCACCGGACCCCGCAAAGACGATCCCGTGCGACGAGCCGAATGAGCCATCGAAGCACAGCAACGGCGACTTGCCGCCGGCGCCCCAGGTCTCCGCGCTATCGGCTCGAAATGCCAATGCCGCGACGCTGTCCTTGTCGACCCGATAGCGCTCGCCGATGACGATGCCGCCGGAATCGGAAAACAGCTTCGCCGCCTCTGGCGGCTTCATCCAGTCGGCTTCGCCATGCAGTGCCCTCTTGCCCTGAATGCGCTTTGGCTCGGCCCTTGCGAATGCCGCATTGCCGATGAACGCAACGCGGAGTGCGAAGCAGGCACACATGAACGCTGCGCCTACTCCAATCGACGTTGCCGGATCGAGATAGGCGAAGACCGTCTTGCCGGTTGGCAGCGTCTTCGTGAAAGCGGCAAGGCGTATGGTTTCGCGGGTAGCCGCGATCAGGATCGTTCCACTGCATCCCGCAACGACGCCCCAGCCTGCCTGCTTGATGCTGATCGCGCCGGCACTTGCGAACAAGAACACGATACCGATCGCCGCGCTGGCGACATAGGGCAGCGCGATGCCCGCACGCCCCCATGCCAAGCGTGCGGCCTCGGTCTTCCCGAAGCCGGAAATCCACTGCTCGATCCCCGTCATCCCGATGACGACCAGGATCATCAGCGCCGCCGGCCCGACGACGAGCGCAATCCTATTGATCGTCATTGCCAAAGGCCTCCGCGCCGATTGCCGTGAGCCTGGATCGCTCGCCCTCATCACCCTTGATTCGGCGGGCGACATCGATCAGCGCGCCCAGCAACAGCGCGCGCTTCTCGTAACGCAGCCCGGCCTTGACGATCAGGCCGCCGAGCTCGATCTTTTCCCGCGTTTCCTTCTTGCGGGCGTCGGATGTCATCGTCCTCGCCATACGCTCAAGCCTCGCCAGTGCTGCCCGCGCCCGCACCAGAGGAGTCCGCCGGCGTCGACGTTGCGCCGCTGCTATCGCCGGCACCCTTTTTCCCTCCGTTCGTAGCGCCCTTCCCTCCCCCTTGGCCTCCGCGAAACCGCGTCGCCACTTCCTCGAAAGCGGCCTGCAGCTCCCCTTCCTCAATCTCGATCTCGCCAAGGCCGGCCTTGAGCGCGATCCGGCCGATCCGCTCGGCTTCTCTTGTCTCGGCGACCTTGAGCTGCTCCTGCAACTTGGCGATTTCGTCGCGGATTTTCGAGGCAGGTTTTTTCATGTCCGATCGTCTCCATGGCTGAGAAAGCTTGTCTTTCGAAGCCAGTCTTTCCGAACGGAGTGCGGAACGCACTACTGTGAATCCTACAATCGCCAAGGGCGATTCTTTGGTGAATGATCCCGGCCGTTCCGAAGGAGCGGCTTCCAAGGGCGCAATTATACGTCGCTCACGCGACGCCCTTGCTTGGTCCGGCCTCCCGCTCCCGACGAACCCGTTGATTTCGTTTGCAACCGGGAAAGAACTCCGCCGTGGCCGTCCCCCATTTCTCCGTCAGCGTCGTCGCCCGCGGCTCCGGCCGCAGCGCTGTCCTGTCGGCGGCCTACCGGCACTGCGCGAAAATGGAATACGAGCGGGAAGCGCGAACGATCGATTACACCCGCAAGCTGGGGCTGTTGCACGAAGAGTTTGTGATTCCGGCAGACTCGCCCGAATGGGTGCGCAGCATGATTGCAGATCGCTCAGTCGCGGGAGCATCCGAAGCCTTCTGGAACAAGGTGGAGGCATTCGAGAAGCGATCCGATGCGCAGCTCGCCAAGGATGTCACCATTGCCCTGCCGCTCGAGCTGACATCCGAGCAGAATATCGCTCTCATGCGCGACTTTGTGGAGAGGCACATCACGGCGAAGGGGATGGTCGCCGACTGGGTCTATCACGACGCCCCCGGCAATCCGCATGTCCACCTGATGACGACATTGCGGCCGCTCACCGAAGATGGGTTCGGTTCGAAGAAGGTCGCTGTGCTCGGTCGGGACGGCAAACCGATCCGCAATGATGCAGGCAAGATCGTCTATGACCTGTGGGCCGGTAGCACTGAGGACTTCAACGCTTTCCGCGACGGCTGGTTTGCCTGCCAGAACAAACATCTGGCGCTCGCCGGCCTCGATATTCGCATCGATGGCCGCTCCTTCGAAAAGCAGGGTATCGACCTCGAGCCGACCATTCACCTCGGCGTCGGCGCCAAAGCCATCGAGCGCAAGGCCGAGCAATCCGACGGGAAGCAGGAGACCGCGCCTCCCAAACTCGAACGCATCGAGCTTCAGGAAGCTCGTCGTAGCGAGAATGCACGCCGCATCCAGCGCCGCCCCGAGATCGTGCTTGAGCTGATCACGCGGGAGAAGAGCGTCTTCGACGAACGTGATGTTGCGAAGGTGTTGTATCGCTATATCGACGATGCCCGTCTCTTCCAAAGCCTGATGGTGAGGATTCTGCAGAGCCCGGAAGCGCTCAGGCTCGAGCGCGAGCGAATGAATCTTGCGACCGGGGTCCGAGAGCTGGCGAAATACACGACCCGGGAGATGATCCGGCTTGAAGCCGAGATGGCCAACCGCGCTATCTGGCTTTCCGCTCGCGCCTCCCATGGTGTCCGTGAGGCGGTGCTGCAGGCGACCTTTGCACGCCATTCTCGTCTATCGGATGAGCAGCGGACGGCGATCGAACATGTCGCCGGCGGAGAGAGGATCGCCGCCGTGATTGGTCGTGCCGGCGCCGGCAAGACGACGATGATGAAGGCTGCCCGTGAGGCGTGGGAAGCAGCCGGCTATCGTGTGGTCGGCATAGCACTGGCCGGCAAAGCAGCCGAGGGATTGGAGAAGGAAGCGGGCATCCCATCGCGCACGCTGTCGTCGTGGGAGCTTCGCTGGAACCAGGGTCGCAACCAGCTCGACAACAAGACTGTCATCGTACTCGACGAGGCCGGCATGGTGTCGTCACGGCAGATGGCGCTGTTGGTCGAGACGGTGACCAAGGCCGGCGCCAAACTTGTCCTCGTCGGCGATCCCGAACAACTCCAGCCGATCGAAGCGGGTGCCGCCTTTCGCGCCATTGCCGCTCGCATCGGCTATGCCGAACTCGAAACGATCTACCGTCAGCGCCAGCAATGGATGCGCGATGCCTCGCTCGATCTCGCTCGTGGCAATATCCGCAAGGCTGTCGACGCCTATACCGCTCATGGTCGAATGATTGGCTTGAGACTGAAGGACGAGGCGGTCGAGAGCCTGATCGCAGCGTGGGACCGCGACTACGACCCCTCGAAGACCAGCCTGATCCTCGCGCACCTTCGCCGTGATGTGCGAATGCTCAACGATATGGCGCGCGCCAAGTTGGTCGAACGCGGTGTCGTCGCAGAAGGATTTGCATTCAAGACGGAGGACGGACACCGCAAATTTGCGCCGGGAGATCAGATCGTGTTCCTCAAGAACGAGGGCAGCCTCGGCGTTAAGAACGGCATGCTCGCAAAGGTGCTCAAAGCCGCTCCTGGCCGGGTCGTCGCCGAGGTTGGTGAAGGAGAGCACCGCCGTCAGGTTACTATCGAGCAGCGCTTCTACAACAATCTCGATCACGGTTATGCCACGACGATCCACAAGAGCCAGGGGGCGACCGTCGACCGGGTGAAGGTGCTTGCGTCACTGTCGCTCGACCGGCATCTGACCTACGTCGCGATGACCCGCCATCGTGAAGATCTCGCCGTCTACTACGGCAGTCGCTCCTTCGCGAAATCCGGCGGCCTCATCCCGATCCTATCGCGCCGAAACGCCAAGGAGACGACCCTCGATTACGAGCAGGCGTCGTTCTATCGCCAGGCGCTGCGCTTCGCGGAAGCCCGGGGCCTGCACCTCATGAATGTCGCCCGGGCGGTCGCGCGCGATCGCCTGGAATGGACCATTCGGCAGAAACAGAAGCTGGTCGGCCTCGGCGCCCGTCTTGCCGCAATTGCAACGAAACTCGGTTTCGTCGGCAACTTCAAAAACTCCCCAATCCAGAACCCGATCAAGGAGGCCAAGCCCATGGTGTCAGGCATCACCACCTTCCCTAAATCGTTCGAGCAGGCTGTCGAGGACAAGCTCGCCGCCGACCCCGGCCTCAAGAAACAATGGGAGGACGTCTCGACCCGCTTCCACCTCGTCTACGCGCAGCCGGAGGCTGCCTTCAAGGCAATCAATGTCGACGCGATGGTCAAGGACCAATCGGTCGCGAAGTCCACTCTCGCGAAGGTCGCCGACGCCCCCGAAAGTTTCGGTACGCTAAAGGGCAAGCCCGGTCTTCTTGCCAGCCGTGCCGAGAAGCAGGACCGGGAAAAAGCCATCGCCAATGTCCCGGCACTTGGCCGCAATCTTGAACGCTATCTTCGTGAGCGGGCCGAGGCCGAATTGAAGCATGAGACGGAGGAGCGCGCGGTCCGGCTCAAGGTTTCGGTCGACATCCCTGCGCTCTCGCCAGCGGCCAAGCAGATGCTCGAACGCGTCCGCGATGCCATCGATCGCAACGATCTCCCTGCCGGCCTTGAATATGCGTTGGCCGACAAAATGGTGAAAGCTGAACTCGAAGGTTTCGCGAAGGCTGTGTCCGAGCGTTTCGGAGAACGGACCTTCCTGCCTCTCGCCGCGAAAGACACCAACGGCAAGGCCTTCGAGACCGTTACAGCGGGCATGACGGCTGGCCAGAAGGCTGAGGTCCAGTCTGCGTGGAATTCCATGCGGACGGTCCAGCAGCTTGCCGCTCATGAACGAACGACGGAGGCGCTTAAGCAGGCTGAGACACTGCGCCAGACGAAGAGCCAAGGGCTCTCCCTGAAATGACGGCGGCAGCTAGAGCGCGCCAGGCGATAACCGCGCAACAACGACGAGCGGCCGTGATCCTCTCGGCCACGACGTTGGCCGCTATCGTGCTGGTGGCGACTGCCCTCGCCGGCGGTTATCGCATCAATCTGACCCCGAGCGAGCCACTCGGCCTGTGGCGTATCGTTCCGCTCGGTCGCCCCGTTGCTGTCAGTGACCTAGTGTTCGTTTGCCCACCGGCAACCGCGGAAATGCGGGAGGCGCGAGCGCGCGACTATCTCCGTTCCGGTTCCTGCCCGGGTGGCGTCGCCCCGTTGATCAAGACGGTGATCGCCGTCGCAGGCCAGCATGTCGAAATCGGCGCCAGCGTGATTGTCGATGGGCGGGTGGTTGCCTCTTCCAGCCTCGCGCCACGAGACGGAAAGGGGCGGCCGCTGGCGCCGTTTCCGAGTGGCATCGTTCCGCCAGGACATCTCTTCCTGCATTCGGCGTTCCCGGGCTCCTTCGACTCCCGGTACTTCGGTCCGGTGCCCGCTTCAGGCATTCTCGGCCTAGCGCAGGAGATCCTCACCTATGCGCCGTGAGTTTCTTCGGGCGACGCAGCTGATAGTCGCTTCGATCGCGATCGGCGTGGTGGGCTGGAGCGGCCACGCGTTGCTTCTGCCCGTCGCCCTGGCGTTTCCCGTTCTTTGGTCGATGGCGCAAACGAGGGCGGTCGCGGCCCTTGTCTCGGCCAGCTATTTTCTGGCCGCATCTCGTGGCCTGCCGCAAGGCGTCGCTGCCTTCTATTCGTCTGATATCTGGCCGGGGCTGCTCCTCTGGCTGTGCGCGTCCTCGAGCTTCGTCGCCGTGCATACGGTCCTGTGGACCGGGATCGCCGGCATTCGTCCGTTCCGCTATCTCCTTGCGGCCGTCATCATGGCCGTCCCGCCGTTCGGCATCACGGGCTGGGCGCATCCTGTCACGGCCGCTGGAGTTTTGTTTCCGGGATGGGGATGGTGGGGACTGGGCTGGATGACAGCTGGCCTTGCGGGCCTCGTAACCCGCATATGGCCAGCTGTCGCCATCGCCTTGACCGGCTTTTGGCTATGGTCCGCCGCAATCTGGACCGACCCGAGACTACCGGAAGCCTGGCGCGGCGTCGATCTGGAAATGGGCGCTTCGCTTGGCCGCGACACCGGTCTTCGACGCCAGCATGACCTGATCGCAACGGTGCGCGACGCTGCCGGCGATGGCACCCGCTTTGTGGTGTTGCCAGAAAGTGCGCTCGGCTTCTGGACGCCGACCGTGGAGCGTCTATGGACGGGCGCACTTGCCGATGGCGATGCCACCGTCATCGCCGGCGCCGTGGTAGTCGACGCAGACGGCTACGACAATGTCCTCGTCTCGATCGACGGCAAGGGTCGCCGCATCCTTTATCGCGAACGCATGCCGGTTCCCGGCTCGATGTGGCAGCCATGGCGATCCTGGTTTGGGGAGAGCGGCGGCGCCCGGGCGGATTTCTTCGCGAACCCAATCGTCACTATCGGTGCCGGCCGGGCCGCACCACTGATCTGCTACGAGCAACTGATCGTTTGGCCGGTCCTGCAGTCGATGCTGCACGATCCGGACGCCATCCTCGCCGTCGGAAACGGCTGGTGGACCGAAGGCACGTCGATCATTGCCATACAGCGCGCCGCGACTACCGCCTGGGTAAAACTCTTCGCAAAGCCGCTCGTCATTGCCTTTAACACCTGAAAGGAGACACTATGCTGGACGCCGCCCTGATCAAAGAATGCGCCGACCCTTCCCTAAAACCCGCGATCGTCGAACGGTTCGTGGTATCAGCAGGCTCGGCTGATCCCCTCGCCGTCACCGTCAAATCCGGTGGCCGTTTGATCCTCGTGCCAAAAGCTGCGTCGGCTGACGAGGCGATGGTGATCGTGCGGCAATATGCTGGTCAGGCGGTGGTCCGCGTCGGTCTCACGCAGTTTCCCGCCGGCGTTGGCGTCAAGGAAGCGAGTGATCTCAAACCGGACCTCGTCGATGCCTGCCAGAACCTCCGCAAAGGCACGGCGATGTTCGCCAAGGTGCTCCGGATCGTCGCGAAATGGTATGGCAACCCGACGAGCAAAGATGTCTTCCCGCAGATCTTCGAGGATGCGGTCTACGCATGGAAGACCGGCGAGTTCGAGGGCGTCAGTGTGTTTCAGGCGGAGGATCCGGGAACGGCAGTTGAAGTGCCGCAGCAAAGCGAGGAGAAGATCCCCGACGAGGAAGAGAGCGCCGAACCGAAACCAGGAGAGCAAGAGCCTGAGACGGTGCAGGATGTTGGCCGAGCGGGGATGCGGATCGACCTCTCACACATTGGAGGCCAAAAATAGATTGACTTCGTTTCGCCGGGGGCAGCGAGGCGAGTATTGAGGTTCAAAGCAGAAAATTAGTGTAACTCAAATGCATGATATTAGTGTTTGTCGGAACGCCCCGCACGAACGTGGTGTTCGAGTTGATCAAAGCACCAGCACAGCCATCCACGAAAGAACGGCCGCGCGGAAATACGATTAGAGCAGATTCATGCCCGGCTGCGTCATAACGGGGCCTCAAGGGCAGCAACTAGCAGTCAGCACGCGCGCGTCTACTCATCTCGTCACAAGCACGGCAGGTTCGACGCCCAGTGCCTCTGCGATTTGGCCAAGGACGGTGACGGTCGCCGACATCTCGGCACGCTCGATTGCTCCGACATGGCGGACACTGAGGCCCGTACGGTGGGCCACTTCCTCCTGCGTCAATTGTTTGCCATGACGGATTCGACGCATATTGATCGCCATGACCTCCTTGAGATCCATGACGCGAGCGGAACCTGAATCGGAACTATTATTCCAGGAACTATAGTTCCGATTCGTCACGGCGCGTGATATTGCTCGTCCAGGCCGTCACAAGTTACCTTGGGATATAGGGTATATGAACTTCTGAAAGACAGGCCGTGCAGTTATGGCCTATGCGGTATAATGCTCACCAGGATTTGGCTTTCGAGCGGCAAATGAAGAAATTAAGGGGAAGCGGATGAAGGACGTGAACTTATCCGAGACAAAACACGAAACCAAACCGATGGGATCCTGTTTACGTTCAATGGAAAAATCAGAACTAGAGGCGCTTGCTATATCTGCAATCCGAGAGCACCGCCGGCTTATAGTCGCCGACGAAGCTGTTTATGAGGAATGGACCCGCGCGTCCGCCGACCCCTCGGTTTCGAGCGCCGTGCTCGAAAGCTTGCAGCAAGAGTATGCCGCGCGGCAAAGGAAATCCGAAGCCCAGCAGGAAGAGCTTTCGGAGATCATCGATGTGCTCGGCTACATCCCCGAGGTTCCGCTCGATGGCGATGAATGACCCCTCAAACCAAGCCGTGATCTTTAGCGATCGCGACTAGATGTGGAACGGTCGCCGCGTCAAGTTTCTCGCGCGCTTTATCGAGGTAGTGCTGCACCGTCCTCGCGTTGATCCCCGTCAACATTGCGGTTTCCGGGGCACTTTTGCCCTTTGCTGCCCACATGAGGCACATCGCTTCCCTTGGCGAGAGTAGCCGCTTCGGAGCGATTATCGTCGTCGAAGCGATAATCTTCAGGCGGTAATGGATTGCAAGGACCGTCCGGACGGCTTTCTGGGCGTCCAGCAGTTTGGCTTTCTCGACTTTCTTCTCCGACGAGGCAAAGGTCAGCATCATCGTCGACCCGAAACTCCCTTCGACCGGAATCGTCAGCCCACTGCGAATGCCGTGCTCGATCGCCTGGTCGCGAAACCGTCTCAGCTCCGAGGTGCCACGAGCCGGCCAATCATCGGCCGTCCAGTAGAACATCTCCATGCGACGCTTGGCTTCCGTGATGACGGGGTCGATGCGCGAATATTGGCCGCCAAGATAGATATCCTGCCATTCCTCCGGATAGGAGTTGAATGTGCGGATTTCCAGGCCCTCGGTCTGAAGATACGCAAAACGTTCGAAGCCATGGGAGTTTGCGAAGCTTTTCAGGGCGCCCTTGATCATGCGTTCATCGTGCGCAGCTTCCGTCATATCGATTAAAGAGCGAAGGTCTCCGTCCACGGACTTGTCTCCTCTTGCGCAGCTGCGAGCCTCCCACCCGTCGCGCCTACCACGCGCCGCGAGTTACCTGGTGCCACCGTTCGGCCAGCCGGAGCCATACGGAACATCGGACCGTGGCTGCGAATTCCGTGTCCCCATTCGTTTCCGATGAAAACGCAGTTGCCTTCTGCCGAAGCATATCCACGGCCGTTGCAACTGGTTTTCTACTCACCTCTACCGAGTATTCAAGGCCTCTTCATCTAAAATATGACAATTTGAGAGAAGATTTTGGCGAGCGCTGATTTCTGAGCGCGGATGGATCGCTCCACCCGACGAAACGACGGGCGGAGCAGCGTTCGAGATGGGTTAGCGCCCGCTATAAATGGATGGAAAGATGATATCCTGGTCCGCGAGAACGTTGAACTTATAGCCAGGACGGATGCGAATCGTCGGCTGAACGTTGAGGTTCTTCGAGATTGTCTGTTCTGTGACGCGACCGAAGCTTTCGGCAAAATTCCGCCGTGCTGCATCCGATGCCGTGTCCTGGGTGGCCAATGTTGAACTCTCCGGCATCGACATGTCGATCCCCGTCCCGATGATTGCCACCAGAGCTGCGGAACCGAACGTCCTCCAGAGATGGCGGTCAACCTTGTCCTGGAAGCCGCCATACCCCTCGGCGTCCGTGCCGGCCATGCCGCCGATCTGCAGGGTGGATCCATTGGGAAAAATAAGGTCAGTCCAGACGACGAGAACACGCTCCTGGCCGAATGAGACCTTGGAATCATAGCGACCGAACAGCTTTGCGCCCTGCGGGATAAGGAGGCGATAGCCGCTCGCGCTGTCGTAGACATTCTGGCTGACCTGCGCGGTAATCCGCCCTGGCAGGTCGGAATTGAGGCCGGTGATCAAGGTGGCGGGAATGACCGAGCCGCGCTTCAGTTCGTAGGGTGACATCTGCGGCACGACCTGGTTTGGCAGGTAGCCGAGATCCTTGATGTCCTGATTGAAAAAATCCTCCTTCGACGGCTGTCCGTTCTGATCGACGTTTTGGCCCATCAGGCCGGATTTCATGGCGGCGGCATAAAGGTCCGACGCACTGTTGACGGCTGCATTTGTCGGCTGGCGGCCGCTGTCATTGGTGGAGGTTGCCTTCTCGAAGTCTCCGATGTCTACCTTCAGCGGCGAATCGAGCGCCGTAGCGCGAGCCTGGAGGCGAGCCATCCGCTGGCGCTGCGCTTCCCGGATATACTGCTCGTCCTGCTCCCGCTTCAGGCGAGCCTTCCACTCCTCCTCGGATTCGAGCGAGCGTCTCTCCTGTCGGTCATTCGGCCGGCGTTCAACGGCGGTCTCCTGTTTCTCGACCTTCTGCTCGACGACAGGGGTCGGTTGAAACACTTCCTGCTTCTCCGGCTCGCCGATGATGCCGTCGGTGACACCCCGTTTGAGCTGGTCGCCGAAGCTGGTCGCCGGGGTGTTGGAAGCCCCCTCGATGTCGCCTCGATGGAAGGACAGCCCCCGCAGCGACAGGCCGATCACGACGACGCCAACGAAGAGCGCGACGACGATGATGGCGATGATGATCGGCAGGCGGTTGAGCCGGCGCATGCCATTCTGATCGTCGGACTGGGCTGGCGCGCCAAGTTGGAGCGACTGGACCATATTGCTCTCCGTCAGTTGCGCTGCATGATCGAAAGTGGACTGGTCGGCGTGGCGCCGGCCGCCGTCGGCGTATAGGCGCGGCCAAGAGCGATGGAAGGCGTCGAAACGCGCGCAAAAACCTGCCCGTCGAAGCCCTCGACGGCAAAAGCAAGCTCGACCGGCTTGATGTCTTTGGCGACCTTGCCGTCCGTGACGACCGTATAACCCCAGCCCTTCAGGGCCGCCTCGAGGGCGGTCGCGAATTCCGACTGGTCCTTTTCCATTTTGATGGTCGTCGCAGCGCTGGCCGGACCGATTTGTTCGGCGAGACGACTTGCCATGTCACCGGCGATCGCGCTTGCGGCCGGTCCGGTGACGGCAACCGGGGTTGCATTGGTGGTCATCGCGTCGTCGGCCGTTTGGCAACCGGAGAGTAGTTTGGCCGCGATGAAGAGTGCGAGGAGCTTGCGCATGGTTCAGCCTCCCCGCCGGATGGTGATCTTCTGCTGCCGCCACCCGACCCCTGATACGAGGATCGCCTTGTCGATCGCATAGTCGACGGTCATCATGTTGTTCTTCATCCGGTAGTTGACGATGCGGTTCTGACCGCCGGAGACGACGAAGAGCACCGGCGCATCCTGACCTGAGATCGACTTCGGGAATTGGATGTAGGTCTTGACCCCGTCCGAATAGACCCGCTTCGGTTTCCACGAAGCCCCGCCGCTGATCGAATAGGAGAAGTTCAGCTTATCCGGCGCCGTGCCCGGAATGCCGCCGGTTTCGAGACGGGCATTGATGTCGGCGAGCTTGGTGGAGGTGTCCTCGGGGTACTCGAAACCAACGCGCGCCATGTACTGGCTGGGATGGGACTTGAGCTGGATATGATAGGTTCGCCGTGAGGTGGTGACGACCATCGAGGTGAGAAGACCTGGCTCCGACGGTTTGACAATCAGATGGATGGCCTGCCCGCCTGTCGCCCCCGAGGTGGCCGGCTCCACTTTCCACCGCACCGTATCGCCGACGAGCACGTCGCGAACGATCTCACCGCCCTGAAGCTCGATGTCGCAGACCTGCAGCGGCGAGCAGACGACGGACGGCTGGGTCTCGCCGAACAGAAAAATCACTTTGCCGTCCGGTCCCGTTGTGACCAGGCCCGGTGTGCCGCGCCATTTGCGGGAGATATTCGTACCCTTGACCTCGTTGCTCGTCATGCTTTGCGCCTGCGCGCCCACCACAAAGGCGAGTCCGGCCATGCAGCCGGCGGCTGCGATCAATCCTGTCTTTTGCATTGAGAAATCCCTGCCCTTAAAGCTGTGCCGTCCAGTCGAAATCCCGGACATAGAGGCCGATCGGATTGAGGCGGATCGTCGCCTCATCCTGTGGCGCGGTGAGCGCCACCGTTGCGATGCCGCGGAAGCGGCGTGTGCCGGTTTCCTTGCCCTTGCGGTCTCGCTCGTATTCCGTCCAGTCGATCTGATAGGTCTGGTTCGAGAGCGCCACGATGTTGTTGACCTCGATGGCGACGGTCGAGGACTTCGCTTTCTCGAAAGGTGAATTGCCTCGGAACCAGGCGTTGACCTTCTCCGTCGACGGATCGGAGGTGCGAAGAAGAGCGTATGTGCGGTCGATATATTGCTTCTGCACCACGGCATCCGGCGTGATCGAGCGAAAGCTTGTCACGAAGTTGCCGAGTGTGGCGCGAACCACGCGGACATCGGCATATTCGATCTGCTCCGGGAAGCCTGCCGTGACTGCCGTCCCCAGCTTGTCGACCTCAACGATATAAGGCACGAGCTTGACCTGGGTACTGAGATACATCGCGTAGCTGAAGCCGATGACGGCCATCGTCAGGCCGAGAATGCCGACGATCCGCCATGCGGAAGCAGCCTTCACATATGTGCCGTAGCGCTCGTTCCATTCCTGGCGGGCGGCAAGATACGGATTATCAGGGGCGCGGTTCGCTGCCATTTATTCTTCCCTTGTCTCGATTATGGTTTGTCGTTGCGTTCGGGAGGAGGCGTCGGGCCGCTGTGACCGCTGCGCTGTTCATCGAGCTTGGCGTTGGCTAGTCCGAGGATGGACCCCGCATAAGCACCGGGAGATCCGATTGCCTTTTCCTTCGCGGCCGAGCCTGCGGCTTGTGCCCCGGAACTGAAGCTTGCGCCTATCCCCCGCAGGGCAGCACCAGCGACGGATGAACCGCCAGCTCGTGCGGCTTGGGCCGCCGCAAAACCCGCGCCGGCAGCGCCGGCGGCCAAGAATCCAGCGCCCGCGGCGAAGGACGCCGCTTGCCCGCCGTGGCGGATTGTCTCCATACCGCCGGTGACGGAGGCTCCCTGGACGACACCCTGGATGATGTTCGGCACGTACATGGCGATGATGAAGACCACGACGGAAATACCGGCGATCGCCAGGGTGGTGACAAACTGGTCGGAGGATGCGGTCGGGGCATTGGCCAGACCCAAGAGGACCTGTGACCCAATCTTTGCGATCATCACCAGCGCCATCAGTTTCATGCCAACGCCGAAGGCGTAGACAAGATAGCGAACAGCAAAGTCTTTGGTGAAGGAGGAACCGCCCAGGCCAAGCATGATCATGCCGGCGAGCAGGCCGACATACATCTCAACCATCACCGAAACAAAAATCGCGGCAACCAGCGAAAAGCAGATGACGACGACACCCATTGCCAGCACCGCGGCAATCGCCAGCGCATTGTCCTCGAATACGCCGAACTGCGCCTGTTGCGACATTTGCGAGGCGACGCGAATGCCGGCATCGAACACTTCAGCGGGCGAGGCTGAACCGCCGCCGGCACCAATTTGGAAAAGACTGTCAACCACCGCCCGGGCAAAGGTCGGACCTTGGGTCAGAACGAATGCGAAGAACCCGACGAACATGATCCGGCGCACCAGCTCCGCAAACCAGCTATCCAGCGAGGCTGACTGGATCGCCAGCCAGACGGCGGCAATGCCGATCTCGATCGTTGCGAGGATCCAGAACAGCGATTTCGCCGCATCCATGATGGTGGTCTCCCAGCCCTTCGCGGCAGAGGAGACCTGGTTTTCCAGTTCCGTGAGGACCTGCCCCTCCTGCGCAAATGCGGGAGCAGCATAGGCGAGGAAGAACAGACCAGTTATCAGGAGTGAACGTGTGACAGCGGGCTTCACCATCTCGGCCGTATCTCCTGACCATCCTTGATCGGCGGCAGCTCCTTATTCGAGCCGAAGAACTTCTCCCGGGCTGAGCGCTGCTCCTCGGTAAGCGCAGGTCTTCCGCCGTCGCTGGATTTTACGATCAGCACTGTGGCCGCGGCGGATGCAGCGGCGACAGCAAGCACCAAAGCAATTAGGACGGATCGGCTCACCAGCGTGGCTCCATTCTCTGACCTTCCGGAATGCTCTTGACCTCAGCGTTGAAGAACTTTTCCCGCCGGGCCTGCGCCAGGTCCTTGTCGGTCTGCTCCGTCTGTAGCCAGGTTCCCATCATCGTCATCTGTTGCGAGACGAGACCGCGAAGCTTCTGCATCTGGGCAACCTGCTGAGCGGCGATCTCGTGGCCGACCTGCAACGCTTTCATCTGCCCGTCCGCCGTTTCGGACATCGACCGCAGCGAGGACATCGTATCTTCCTCGCTATCGAACTGGTCGGCCGTTAGGCTCGCAGCCTTCAGCGAGCTGGCGATCGTGTCGCGGTTGGTCGTCGACCAGGACTGATAAGTCGAGGAGAACGTCGCGTTATCCGGCAGGTTGGTTTTGAGGTCGGCGTAGCTCTGAAAGCGCTGCTGAAGAACGTCGTCGGCGTTGCCCATGGAGAATGAGATACTCTGACCCTGGTCGACAATACTGCGGAGCTGATTGAGATCGCTTTCGACCTGCCCCCAGACATGGTCAGGCAGCTGCGCGGTGTTTTGCAGCATGTTTTGGTAGATCTTAAGCTGGTTCTGGATCTGCTCCGCAAGCTGGCTGATCTGCGTCAGCTGATTGTCGACCTGGAGGCCCGAGCTCTTGAGAAGGTCCACCAATTGCGCATTGTTGGCGAGCTGCGTCCACTCCGTCGCAGCACCGGTGGCGGTCCCCGCCCGTGCTGAAGGTACGGCTCCGATCGTCAGGGCCGCGGCCGCCAGGCAGGCTAACCATCTATTCGAACTTGAGTAGCGATGCGGCATCGTGAACTCCTCTCGTTTCAAGCCAGCGGATTGGCCACTCGCGGCCATGTCCGGATTTCAGTGCGCGGATGCGCTTGAGGTCGTCCTTGCCCGACGCGCCGACAAAGCTCAGCGCAACCGGCCCCAGCGACATGTCGAAGAGCCGCCGGCCTTCCGGCGTGGCGACGTAGTATTCGCGTTTGGGGACTGCGTTCGAGACGATCTCAATCTGGCGCTCGTTGAAACCGATACGCTCGTAAAATTCACGTGTTCCTGGCTCTCTGGCGGCGCCATTCGGAAGGCAAATCTTGGTTGGGCAAGACTCCTTCAGCACATCGATAATCCCGGACCGTTCGGCATCCGAGATCGATTGGGTCGCAAGGACAACGGCGCAGTTCGCCTTGCGCAAGACCTTGAGCCATTCCCTGATCTTGCTGCGGAAAACTGGGTGGCCAAGCATCAGCCACGCCTCATCGAGCACGATCAGGCTCGGCGATCCATCCAGACGCTTCTCAATCCGCCGGAACAAGTAGGTCAGCACCGGCACGAGATTGCGCTCGCCCATGTTCATCAGCTGCTCGATTTCGAAGGTCTGGAAGGCCCCGAGTGTCAGGCCGTCCTCCTCCGCATCGAGGAGCTGGCCCATCGGCCCGTCAACGGTGTAGTGATGCAGCGCATCCTTGATCTCGCGCAGCTGCACGCCGCTGACGAAATCCGAGAGTGAGCGACCGGATGCGCTCGCCATCAGTCCGACCTGCCGAGAAATGGCGTTACGATGATCGGGGGTGATTGTGACGCCCTGCAGACCGACCAGCATCTCGATCCACTCGGTCGCCCAGGCCCGGTTGGCATCACTTTCGAGATCAGAAAGCGGGCAGAAGGCCAAGGCCCTCCCCTCTTCCGCATTGTCGCCGCCGATCTCATAGTGATCACCACCGGCAGCGAGCGTCAGGGGAAGAAGTGAACTGCCTTTGTCAAAGGCGAAGATCTGCGCATTTTCGTACCGGCGAAACTGTGCGGCGATCAGAGCAAGCAGCGTCGACTTACCAGAACCTGTCGGACCGAAGATCAACGTGTGGCCGACATCATCGACATGCAGGTTCAGACGGAACGCTGTCGAGCCGGTCGCAACCTGCATCAAGGGAGGGGAATTCGGTGGGTAAAAGGGGCATGGCGCGATCGGGTTTCCGGCCCAGACCGAATTCAGCGGAATCAAGTCGGCGAGATTGCTGGTGTTGATCAGTGGCTCACGGATGTTGCAGTACCAGTTGCCCGGCAGGCTGCCGAGATAGGCATCGGTGGCGTTCAGCGTTTCGATCCGCGCCCCAAACCCTTCCGCCTGGATCAGCCGCCGGATCGCTTCGGCCTTCTCCTGCAGGGCTTCGCGATCGTTGTCGAATAGCACGACGACCGGTGTGTAATATCCATAGGCAACCAGCTGCGATGAGGCCTGCGCGATGGCGTCCTCGGTCTCGGCGACCATGGTCATCGCGTCTTGGTCGACGGATCGACTTTGTGTCTGAAATATCTGGTCGAAGAACGGCCGGACCTTCTGCTGCCATTTCCTGCGTGTGCGTTCGAGCTTCTGTCGGGCCTCCTCGGCATCAAGGAAGATGAAACGTGATGACCACCGATAGGTGAGCGGCATCAGGTCAAGACTATTCAGAATGCCCGGCCAGCTTTCAGCCGGCAGACCGTCGATCGCGACGACGCCGAGAAAGCGATTTTCGACCTTCGGCGTCAGTCCGTGTTCAAGCTCCGCCGTGGCGATCCAGTCGAGATACATCGGAACATCGGGAAGCCTGATTGGATGGTTCTCGCCGGTAATGCAGAAGCGGGCGAACTGAAGCAGTTCGTCATATCGGGCAATTCGCTCCCCTCCCCTTCCGACCGTTTCTCGGGTTTCCATTCGCCGGATCGAAAGTGTGTTGGCAAAATACTGCTCAAGCTCTCGCACCGCGTTCTTGAACACGAAGAGCACCGTGTCCGCGTAGGATTTCTTCCGGCTCTCCTCGTCCGAATAGATGTACTTGCTGAGAGCTGTTTTCTTGGACTCGAGCGGCCGGTAAGTCAGGATCAGCGCATGCTTGCTCTCGAAATGCCCCTGCTCGCGCGCGAAATGCGCCCGGCGCTCCCCGTCGATTGCGCGGGTTACCGGATCGGGGAAATGGCAACGGTCTTCTGTGGGATAGTCGACCGTCGGAATGCGAATGGCGTCGACCTGGATCATCCAGCCGCTTCCAAGCCGCGACAGAACGGCGTTGATCTGCCTCGACAGGTCGTTGCGTTCGAGGTCAGTCGCACTTTCGGAATCTGGTCCCGCGAAATACCAGCCGGCCATCAGGCTTCCGTCCTTCAAGAGGAGGACACCATTGTCGACCAGGCCGGCATAGGGAACGAGATCAGCAAAGGAAGGGCCGGTCGCCCGGAAGCGTTTGAGAGCTACCATGGCCGCCTCCTCAATACCGGCGCCAAGGCGATGTCGTCGCCTTGTAGGTGGGCTTGTAGGAAATGTGCCTGATATAGACTTGCCGCATGAACGGGTCGGACTTCGCCATCATTCTGAGGAGCCCGACGATCACGACCCAGACGGCGATTCCGAAGAGCGCCGAATAAACCGTCAGCACCACGAAGATCAGGATGACGGCGGCGAGACCGGTCAGCAACACAAGCTCCCTGTCGGCGCCCATCAGCAGGTTTGGACGCGACAGTGCACGGTGGATGCGGTTGCGCTGCAGGCCGGATGGGGAATTAGCCATGAGTTCCCTCCCCGCCTCCGGCCGATCCAATCGTGGTGAGCTGTTCGCTCGTCAGTCCTATCGAGGCGCCGGTTGCGCCAAACAGGCCGACGATGTTGGTGGCGCCGAGGAGGATGCCGGCGACGAGAACGACGTATACAAGTCGCCGCGCGAAATCATTCAGTTCGCCGCCGAAGATGAGCATGCCGCCGGCGATGGCGACTGCTGCAAGCGCGATCGCACCCGCGACCGGGCCGGTGATCGACTCCTGGATCTGCTGCAGCGGCCCTTCCCACGGGAGACTGCCGCCGGAGCTGGCAAGGGTCGGCGCGACCGAGGCGAGAACGATGGGCGCCGCCAAGAGCGCGACGGCGATGAATGATTTCCTATGCGACATGGCGCGCTTCCTGTTCTTCTGTGAGCTGATCGGATTCGACCTCGTATTGACCGTTGACGAACCGCTCGACCTGGATGACGTCGCGAACGCGCCGTCCGCGCGGCGTCCGCTCAATGGAGATCACGAGATCGACGGCTTCCCCGATCACCTCTTGCATCGGCTGCTGGCTTGCCTCGGCCGTCAGCTGTTCAAGACGGCGCAGCGCCGACATGGCGGTGTTCGAGTGGATGGTCGCCACGCCGCCCGGATGACCGGTGTTCCAAGCCTTGAGCAGGGTCAGGGCAGCGCCGTCGCGGACCTCGCCCACAACTATCCGATCAGGACGCAGGCGCATCGTGCTCTTTAGAAGCCGTGCCATGTCGATCGTATCGCTGGTATGGAGCAGAACTGCGTTCTCGGCAGTGCATTGAATTTCGGCGGTGTCTTCCAGAATGACGAGCCGATCTTCTGGCGCGCTTTTCACGATCTCGTCGATCACAGCATTCGCAAGCGTCGTCTTGCCCGAGCCCGTTCCCCCGGAAATGATGATGTTGAGCCTCGCGGAAATCGCGCTGCGGATCGTCGCGGCCTGGTATTCGGTCATCACTCCGGTCCGGACGTAATCTTCGAGCGGGATGAGGCGCGATGCCCTGCGCCGGATCGTGAAAGCAGGCCTGGCGACCACGGGAGGCAACAGTCCCTCGAAGCGGTGACCGCCGATCGGCAGCTCTCCGGAGATGATCGGCTGTTCGGTATCGACCTCCGACTGCAGTGCATGCGCGACAGTACCGATCACCATTTCGGCCGCGGCCGGGGACATTTCGCCGGCGGGCGCAACGCCATGTCCGAGGCGTTCGATAAACAGCTTTCCATCCGGATTGAGCATGATCTCGACGACTGTTGCATCGTCCAGCGCCACGCAGAGCTGGTCACCGAGTGCTTCCTGAAGTTTACGCACAAGCCGAGGGTGAGAGCGAAGCTGGTTCACGGATTTCTCCTACGCTGCCTTGCTGAGGGAGGTGAATTCAGAGCGATAGTTGGCGGGACGGAGCTTTTGAAATGTACTGGCGTCGGCGAGTAGGATTCCCGCGACCGCCATCGTCACCCCGAACTTCCTGGGCTCGCCCAAGCGCTGAAGGGGCCACCCGACGCGCGCGAGGATCCGCTCGAAACGCAGGTCAGTGACGGTGACGATTTCGGTGAAACCGTTCGACATGCACCATTCGATGATGCCGGCGAACATGGTCAGCGTCGCCTCATGGACGGATCCGTCTCCCCTGCCCTCGCCGAGCGCCGTATCGACGCAAAAACGGGAGCTCTCGATCATCGCGGAATGGGCGTTCAACCGGCCATTCGGAAGGAGTGAGTGAAAGACGTCGGCCACCATTGTGGGGCCAGGCGCCGGAAGCAGCCGCGCGCATCCTGCTACCTGGCGACTGTCGGAAATTGCGAGGATGTAAGTCGGTATCAGAGTGTCGAAAGCATCCAATTCCACGCCGTCGATAACTTCGACATCCCAGCCTAGCCGGTCGGCGAAGACCCGCGCGCGTAGCTCGTGATGGCGGTGGATAAGCTCAGCTTCCTGAATATTTTTCGGTGTTGAGATCGCGAGAACCTGCATGAATTTCTCCGTCGTCGTTGTTCGGCGGAGAACTCAGCACGGTTTGGACACGGTGAGTAGTTGTAGGATTCTACAAGGTAAGATCCAGCTGAGTCGCGGTGGTGAGTCTGCTTTAGCTGGACGACAATGCGGATTCCGTGTCGTCTCCTTTGGGTTACGATTGTAGGATTCACAGTAAGACAAATCATGAACATAGCTGACGGTCTGGTATGCTAACAGGTTGTATTAGATAATAAATCCGGATTTTGTGTGTTAGGTGGATCTGCGGTCGTTAACCTTCTGTTAACGCTATTTCCCTTGCGGCATTGCCAGAATCATGCGTTATCTTGAGACGGCAATAACGCGTCTGACGCTAATAAACCGTCTGAAACCTGAGGCCCAAGTGAACGTGATCGACCGGCACATTAATCGAGCATCAACTTCCGCACACATCACCCAGCGCGCGGAAGCGTTGTCTGCGAGACTCAGGGCGGTTGGTGAGCGCGCGTTTCCCCCTACCGCACAAAAGTCGCTTCGATCTTTCACTTCCGGCGAGGTCGCCGAAATTGTCGGCGTGTCAGACGGCTATCTTCGCCAGCTTTCGCTCGATGGACTCGGCCCTTCGCCAGATTTGGGAAGCGCCGGTCGCCGCTCTTACACTTTGGAGCAAATCAATCAACTCCGTGAGTATCTTGCCGGAGCTCGACCTAAGGAAGCAAGTAGATTTTGGCCACGTCGGCGCAGTGGCGAAAAACTTCAGGTGATCACGGTCGCAAATTTCAAAGGCGGCTCCGCGAAGACAACAACTGCTGTTTATCTCGCACAAGGACTTGCGTTGCAGGGCTACCGTGTCTTGGCGGTTGATCTTGATCCTCAGGCTTCCCTCTCCGCAATGTTCGGTTATCAGCCAGAGTTCGACGTTGCCGAAAACACGACCCTTTATGGTGCGATCCGCTACGACGACCAGAGGGTGACGATGAAGGACGTTATCCGGCGCACCTACTTTACCGGGATAAGCATTGTCCCGGGTAATCTCGAACTGATGGAGTTTGAACATCAGACCCCTCGATTCATGCTGCAGAATCGAGGGCGTCCGGAGGATCTATTTTTCAGACGTGTCGCAGGCGCAATCAATCAGGTCGAACAGGACTTCGACGTCGTTGTCGTCGATTGCCCCCCACAACTGGGCTTTTTGACCATGGGCGCCCTTAACGCAGCGAGTGGCATGATTGTGACTGTCCATCCCCAAATGGTCGATGTCGCATCCATGAGCCAGTTCCTCTTGATGACGTCCGATCTCGTGTCGGTAATTGAAGAAGCCGGCGGACGGCTCGACTACGACTTTCTACGGTTTCTTATTACGAGGCATGATCCGCGCGACGTCCCCGAGCAGGAAATCGTGGCGCTGCTTCGTGACGTCTTCGGAATCGACGTCATGGCGGCATCCGCATGGAAGTCGACGGCAATCGCCAATGCCGGTCTTACCAAGCAGTCGCTCTATGAACTCTCGCGCGGCGCGGTAGGACGGACGACGTATGATCGAGCAATGGAATCCATCAATGCCGTGAATCTGGAAATTATCGACCAGATAAACAAGGTCTGGGGTCGATGATGGCGGCTCAATCGCTGATAAATCAAAACCTTAGTGTGTTGTCAGCTGACTACACGGTCTTACTAGAACTGTTGTTTGGATAGGGTCGGAACGATGAGCAAACGTACACAATCCATTCGCTCAATGTTTGCCGGGGGCAACGATCAGACCGCTTCTAATGACGCACAGCAGCCTGTGCAGCGAGTTGCCTCGGGTGCGGTCCGGTCGTTGAAAGACACGTTCTCAGAGGTGGAAAGACATTACGAAGAGCTCAAGCAGCAAGTTGCTGACGGAGCTGTTCCAGTCGAAATAGACCCAGAATTGGTCGACCCCTCGCCCTTCGCGGACCGGTTTGAGGACCAAGACATGGCTGTCTTGGAGGTCCTTAAGACTTCGATCAAAGATCATGGACAAGAAATTCCGATCCTTGTTCGACCGCATCCAGCTGAGATCGGACGATATCAGGTTGCCTACGGCCACCGCAGACTACGTGCGACTGCCGAACTCGGCTTGAAAGTCAAAGCCTATGTCCGCGAACTGGATGACGATCGTCTTGTCGTCGCGCAGGGCATTGAGAATTCCGCTCGTGAAGACCTGACTTTCATCGAACGGGCGGCGTTTGCACTCAAACTGGACGAGGGTGGTTTTCAACGGTCGCTAATACAAATGGCTTTGTCTGTTGACCGACACGAAGCTCAAAAGCTGGTAACAGTTGCTCGGGCAGTTCCGCAGTGGTTGATTGATTCCATTGGCCGTGCGCCGAAGATCGGTCGACCGAGGTGGCAGGAGCTCGCAGAACTTTTGAAAGTCCCGGGCGCAGAGAAGAAGGCCCGCAAAGCCACCCAGGACAAATCCTTCTCACATAGGGATTCTGACAATCGTTTCCTGGTCGTCCTAAGAGCGTCCAAGATAGATGATGTGACGGCGCCGTCTGTAGCCCCCACCCGCTTGGTCGCAAAATCTGCTGACGGGCTTCAAATCGCGACGCTCGCCATCGGCGGCAAGCAGTGCAAAATCGAAATGAACCGAGATAGAGACGAGACTTTTGCAAAGTTTGTTATGGAGCAGCTTCCTGCGCTCTACGCGAACTTCAGAAAGGAAAATCCGTCATCTGAAGGATAAATAAGGATAGGAACAGCAAAAGAAAGGCCCCCAAACGTCGCCGTCGTGGAAGCCTCTCTCAATGGTCTAAGCAGCCTGAGAATCGCATTTCCATGAATCGCAGTCAAGAGTCTTTGGCACCGTTTTTGGTGAGCAGATTTCTTTTGCCTATTGAAGGGTGAAAGACATGCAGAGTGGAAATGTGACGACGCCGTTTGGGCGGCGGCCGATGACGCTTGCCTTAGTGGCGGCACAGTTCAAATCCGCCGACATCAGGCAGGGTAAATCGGCCGACAAGTGGAAGATCTATCGCGATGCTTGTGACGCGCGATCATTGTTGGGTTTGCGCGATCGGGCACTTGCAGTGCTCAACGCGCTTCTATCATTCTACCCTGAGGCTGAACTCAAGGAGGAAGCGAATCTTATCGTGTTTCCGTCCAATGCCCAACTCGCGGCACGGGCAAACGGTATCGCCGGCACGACGCTACGCGAGAACTTGGCCCTCTTGGTCGATGCAGGTCTCATCCAACGGAATGATAGCCCGAACGGGAAACGCTATGCGCGCAAGAGCTCAGATGGGTCCATCGAGACAGCCTTTGGCTTCAGTCTTGCGCCGCTTCTGGCCCGATCAGAAGAACTTGCGGTTATGGCCCAGCAGGTCGCAGAGGGTAATCGCAAGCTCAAAATCGTCAAAGAGCGCATCACAATTGCCCGACGGGATGTCCGGAAATTGATCTCTGCGGCAATGGAAGATCACGTTCCCGGGGATTGGGCCAAGGTCGAGGAGCTTTATGTTGAAGCCATGGCACGGCTGCGGCGGGCAAAAGGGGCGGACGAATTAATCGGAATTCTCGACGAAGTCGAGATGCTGAAGGAAGAAGTAGTCAATCTATTGGAACGGCACGTCAATCTTGGAAAATCCGACGCCAATGATGACGGATTCCGTCAGCACATACAGAATTCAAATACCGAATCCAGCAATGAACTTGAACCTTGCTCTGAAAACGAGCAGGGCGCGAAGCAGAGTAAAAACGTTGAACTAAGAGCCGAATCGATAAAATCATTCCCGCTTGGTATGGTCCTTCGGGCATGCCCGGAGATTTCCATGTATGGTCCGGGCGGAGCAATCGGCAGCTGGCGGGACCTTATGATGGCCGCCGTGGTCGTGCGATCAATGCTGGGGGTAAGCCCGTCGGCCTACCAGGACGCCTGCGAAGTAATAGGGGCTGAAAACGCGGCCGCAATGATGGCTGCAATCCTGGAGCGGGCGGGGCACATCACATCGGCCGGTGGATATCTTCGCGATTTGACGTCGAGGGCGAAACGCGGCGAGTTTTCTCTCGGACCAATGTTGATGGCGTTGCTGCGGGCCAATGGCGGCGAACAAAGGCGGGCTTAATCGCGGTTCCAAATTATATCCCTTGAAAAACATTAGTGCCCTTTGAACCGCCGCTTTGTTTTGTTGTCAGCTGACCACAAGCTAAATTGTTGTTTTTGCTACTTGGTTGCAATAATAGCATTCTAAGGTGCGATTTTACTTCGCAGATCCATTCAGAATGGCGGCCCGTTCAGGTGCGTGAGCGAATGCGAGACCTTATATCCATGCGGACGCTCCGCGACCACATATTTGGATGCGTTGCACAGTGGGGAGTCATATGTTGGCGAAGCTTGGATGCGATCGCCGAAAGCAGCCTTCTGCATGCAGCCATCCCAGCCAGTACCTTATGGCGTTTTTCCCGGAGACCGGTGTTGCCAGGCGGTGGGCCTTTTGCTTGCGCAGCTTTGATGCCTGGTTTCGTTCGCACGGAGATCGGTACGCGCTCAACTTGTGCTGTGGCGGCTAGTACCTAGAGAGAAAGACGCTCCGCTGCGTCGATATCCCGATCGGACCTCGCAGCGAATGAAATAGAACCTCTTCAAGTCGATCCTTCGATCACTCGGAAGATGGCTGACGGAGTGGCGAGTTCTCGCTTAGACCAATATTGATGGCTTTGATGCGTTCTCATGTCCAGCAGCGTCGTGTTGGCTAGCAAAACCACCGAACCCGGGCACTACAGGATTCGAACACATGAGAACTGGTTTCTAGATTGGAGAAGCCCGACGACTATGTGTTCAGATCGATTGTATTATCACGGGTCGTGCCATCTGATTCATGGAATTAGTCCGTACAGGTGGCAAGAACAATTGACTCTTGGATCGCGCTGGCAAACAAAGCAGCGATGTACAGAGGATGAATAATTGCTGACCAAGAAATCCAGACCCAGGATGGCGCCGTAGCGGCAGAAGCTGAGCCCGCTGCTCCGAAAAAGACTTCAAAAAGGAAATAACACGAAGGCTGAAAAAATTCGTGCGAATGCGTCGAAACTGGCGAAGCAGAAGGTCCGCGGCCTTACCGGGGAGGAAAAGCTGGAAAAGATTGGTCAGATTGAAGCTACGGTCGCTGGCGGCGCAACCTTGAAGATGCCGTGAAAAGCGCTGGTATTTCGGATCAGACTCATTATCAGTGGAAGAAGGCTTTGGCTCAACCGGCGCCACCCGTTTCCGCAGCATCTCTTTCGGTGGATGACGAACTCGCCGAATTCATCCAGCTCGAGGAAGAAAATCGGCGCCTCAGAAAGCTGCTCTCAGAGAAGCTGCGCGCCGAAAACGCTGATCTGCGCAAGAGACATGGTATGAGTTAGCGGTCTTTCGGTGTCCATCCCTCGATCACCTTGACGTGCAATCCTCGGGATTGGCCGGTTTCAAAAATTCCCGTGCATCCTGATCATTCTGCGCCCTCACTCATTCCATTTCTTAGGAACATGCGAACACCACGATCCAATTTCATCGTCGAATATAAGACGAACAGGCGCCAGACACTTCGCCGAACCTCAATCTGGGGCGATCTGGATTTGCAGGCTGTTGCCCGCGCGGTAGAGGCTGACGATGTGATGCCAAAGCTTGATCTGCCTCAAGCAGCATCAGTTCAGGAGGACGTTGTCGCGGTGAAGTTCGAGGTGGTAGACTACTCGGATGTTCCGATTGACGGCGAAGTCCCTCCGGATAGTCCTGCCGCAACGTCGTCGTCGAAAGAGTTTTCCATCGAGTCTGAAGCTGTGGAAGACGATGCGTCCGACCCCACGCGCTCGGTGCATCAGCAGCGTAGCCCGGGTTCAGGATGGACTCCGAAGTCTGGAGCGAAAGCACGGAGTAAGAAGACGCCGTCAGCGAGCCCCGCAAGTGCACCAATTCTCAATCTTCGCCGCGATCCCCCGCTGCTGTGCGGCTTGGATGAAGAGCTCGCCGCTCTCGAGGCTGAAAACCGCCATCTGAGAAGCCTCATGGTCGTGAAGCTCCGGAAGGAGAACGAAAGGCTGAAGTTCATGCTTCGGCGATTTGGTCAAAGTCGCTAAGTTTGATTACTAGCACGAACGAGTATGCGCATCGGTCGGCGACCGCTGAACCCGCAGTAGCAGGCGTCTAAGGCGGGAATCTCGTAAATTCGGTGGTTGATGGTGTCGTTTGGCATTTAATCGTAAGAACGCGGCCGTTCCGGCAGGTGGTGGCATTTAATTTGAGATTTTCGGTGCGATTTTCGGCGTCTGGCACCTTCCGATTTGGCAATAACCGTTTGTGACGGTTTAGCATTTTCTGAGGACGATTGGCCGACGGCATTCATCTTTTCCATGGCGACGAATCTCACCTTAAGTGCCAATCGAAGCCTGAATCTCAAAATTAACTGCTCAATCTCAATTTAAGTGCCACGCTATCTTGTTGAAATTATCGCATGCGGAGTCTTGCGATTAAATGCAAAACGACACAAGACTCCCATTATGTTGTCGTCCATTCGGGCGCCTCCCCGGCCATCTTTCCTACGCTGCGACCGCTCTGTCGACACGATCGCCTTGACTTGGTCTTGGCCACTGTGCTCGTAAGCAATGACGACGTGGCGAGCCCTGGACACGACTTAGCCGTTGTAACGCTCGATGAGGTCCCCGGTGGACGGCCCGAACATTCTATCGAATGTCCTGCTGCTGTCGATAGGCCATTCACTGCAGCCAAGGTCGGAACACGTTGAAAGGTGGGGGGGATCGTACTACTATATAGTTGGAACGAAAGGCGATCAGCTTCGATGCAGATAGTGTGGACATTTACAGCGCGGTCATACCTCGACCAACTCGCATCGGAAGAGAAAGCAAAGGTGGTCAACGCTGTTGAACGTCTGTCGCGCGGCGGACGATCCTCAGCTCTGGAGCAAACAAAGCTATTGCTCGGGACGAAAGATCTCTTTTCCCTTAGGGTGGGAGCCGAGTTGCGAGTCCTCGTTCGCTTCGAGGGCGAAAATCTAAAAATTGAGGACGTCGTTAGGCGTAGCCAGCTCGATGGATTGCGGAGAGTTGAGAGGTTGGCACAGGCCCACTCTGTATGAAATCCTTTGTTTCCTTAAATCTTGATACTTCGATCTTACGACAAAACCTGGACGAACTTGACGAGCTCCTTAAATCCGAGAGCCATCTCAAGGAACGGGATCAGATAGCGCCATTTTTTAAAGAGCGCCCGCATCTCTGCGCTGCTATTGGCTACGGAAACAATGCTGTCGAACTACCCAACTGCTGGGCAAGCGAACTCGACTTGTTTGGCGATTTCGTGTGCGACGCGGCTTCTGGCGATACTGAGGCGAATGCATTCACATTGATCGAGGTCGAGGACGCGCGAGAATACAGCATCTTTACAAAGCTCGAAGCCGGAAAATCAATGAAACACTGGTCCAACCGATTTGAGCACGGCTCGTCGCAGTTGGTTGATTGGGCGTGGCGGCTGTCGGAAGAAAAAAACTCTTCCGCATTCAGACGGATTTTCGGTACGAATAGCCCGACAATTCACCTGCTTCTGATTGTAGGGCGTGATGCGGATCTCGTGCCAGATGATCTTGATCGACTTCGCTGGCGTGCTAACAATGTTGCCTTTGGTGGTTATCGGATGTCGTGCTTCACCTTTGACGGAATACTAGCCTCAATCCGTCGTCGTCTTCTTCTGGCAAGCCAGCCGTCAGAGGTAACCTGAAACGTTTGCGAGATCCGGCTGAAGGCGCCAAGCCCGCGATCTTACAACGGCCCCGGCGTAACAATGAAAACGGTCATCATCTAAATTACAGAAGTGCTCACAAGCCCGAGCTAAGTTAGGCTGCTTCTCCTGAGTAGTGCCGTTTGAGATAGACTTCCATCCCCAACTGAATTTGCGCGAACCAAGGTCCTGACAGACTCATAACAAGCGCGCCGCGCGTCCACACCGTCTGGTGGCATTGCTGGATGCCTGTTGAATCGAGCGATGACGTGACTGCTCCATCGCCTCGGGTAGGGGAATGCCTCGGTTCGCCGCCTCGGCCAGATACCTGACCGCAACCCATGGGCCGAAAACTCCCCGCTCTCCAACCCGGCCATCTCCACCCTCTGCTTGATAACGGCGTTGACCGACTGCGGATCGAGCGCCCGCCGCGAAATTGTCCCCCAGCGCCCGCCCCCCCCCCCGAAACACGCTGCCCTTGTCGATCTTCCCCCGCCGCCAGCCAGGCATTCAACGCCTCGACAGGCCGGCCGGTGAGATAGACGACTCGTCCTCCTCGCCTGACGTCGTTTTGGTACGGCCAAGATGAATGGCGAGAGAGGGGAGGGGAGTGCCGCCTTCGGTCTCGATCGGAGCTTCCACGGTCAGTTGTTCCAGGCGAAGGCCTGCGATCTCGCTGCGCCGGCGGCCGCCGGAGGCAAAGGCGACCATCAGGATCGCCCGGTCGCGGAGATCACGCGGGCTTTCGGTCGCGCACGTCACCAACAGCTTGGCCAGCACGTCGCCGGTGACCGCCTTTGCGCTTTTGCGGCGGCGTTGCCGCAGGACGGCGCGCACATCCAGACGAACGGCGGATTCGAGGGCAGGGGAGCCGAAGGCGTCGGTAAGCCCGCGCCATCTGGTCAGTGTCGACCAGTTCGCCAGCCGACGGAGCACGGTCGCCGGCGCATGTGGGCCGGCGGACTTGAGGAATCCCTGGTGCCGGAGGTTTTCGGCCACGTCTGCCGGGATGCCGTGATCTGAATCGGCAGTACGTTTCTCCGGATCCCACAGGTGATGGGTGACGAATTTCAGGAGCAGCGCTTCGGGCGCCGGCCAGGGTAGAGATTTTCCGGAGGCCGCCAGACCCCAGGCTTCGAAATAGGCGAGATCGGAGGTCAGCGCCCGGAGCGTATTGTCGCCCATGCGCTGTGTGGCTTTTAGCTAACAATTTCAATTGAAGCGGAAAGCTAAAAATCCGACACGCAATTTGCCCCAACGAGTTCATAGTGAGCAGGGGAGGGGCCTCAAAGCCCTGTGGCTTTGGTGAGATTGACGCGAAAGCGGTCACGCCGGCGCTGGTATTTCCGCGTCATTTCCGCACTGGCATGGCCGAGCTGCTTCTGGACATAGCGCTCGTCGACCTCCGCGGAGGAGGCCAGACCGGCGCGCAGCGAGTGACCGGAGAATTTTGCCGCGCGTTCGGCCTCGTTGAGGTCGCCCCTGACGCCGGCGGCCAGTGCCGCCTTTTTGACGAGACGGGCGACCTCGCGATCGTTCAGCCGGTCCGGTCCGACATCCTTGCCCTGGCCGCGGACGCGGCGGAACAGCGGACCCTTGGCAATCCGGGCGAACTTGATCCAGGTTTCGATAGCGAGAACCGGACAGGTCGCATCGGACGAGCCGCGGCCGACTTCCACCTCCCGCCATCCGGTCTTGCCGCGCAGGGTGACGAGCAGGCCCTTCTCGAGGATCTCGATCCAGCCGCGCGCGTCCTCGCTCTGGTCGCGGCCGATATCGAGCCCAACGATCTCGGAACGGCGCAGACCGCCGGCAAAGCCGATCAGCAGCATGGCGCGATCGCGCAGGCCGCGCAGGGTTCCCCTGTCGAGCGTTTCCAGCATGCCGATCAGGTCTTCGGGCAGGAGGGCTTCCTTCTGCCGCGGCGGGGCGGCGTGCGTGTTGCAAATGCCAGCCATTACGGTGGCGATATGACGGTCCTTGCGGTCGAGCGGCGTGCCGCGCTGGGCGTAGCTCCAGGTCAGCGCCGAAAGGCGGCGCTCGATCGTCGTGACGGAGCTGGGCTTGCGATCGGCCGCAGCAGTGCCGGACGCGAGCGCCGTAATGTACAGGCCGACGGTGTGCGGATCGGGCGGTAGGGGCGCGAGACCCTGGCGGCGGCACCAAGCGGAAAAGTGCTTCCAGTCGGAGGCGTAGGCCTTGCGGGTGTTGGCGGCGCTCGCCGCCTCGACATAGGTACGGGCGCGTTCGGCGAGCTGCTCGAGGTGCGCCGGCAAGGTCCGCGCCTCCGGAAGAGGGGAGGGGAGGCCAGCGCTGGCCGTCGAGATGCCGACCGCCATCTGCGGCGCGGCAATAGCGTCGCGAGCGGTCGTGCTCTCAGACGGAGAGGAGGTCTCTGTGGCGTGATTTTCGTCGTTTTGCTCGATGATATGGGCCATTCTTTATATAAAGAGCAAAACGTCCGATAATGCAAGATTATCGGACGTTATATATCCGCGACAAGCGGTGCGGTTTAGGCGGATAATGCTGGACTAAACCGCTCACCTAATCTACACTCCGTCGCATGGATTCGTTCGACCCCTCCGCTCCAACCGCCCCCGCCTGGTCGCCCCGCATGCCGGGATGGGCACTGCCGCGTGGTCGCGACATCACTGAATCCGACGCCGCCTTCGCCGCCGGTATCGCCCTGAAATCGCTCGATGATCTGATCCGCGCCGATCCGCCGTGGCTCGGCTGCTGGCGCGATCGCCTTGCTCTCAAATCAGCTGCCGTCGCCGCCAGAATGCTTGGCCGCAATGAAGAGGAAACCGCCATTCGCGACGCGATTTTGCTCACCGCGCCCGGCAACGATCCCGGGCCGGCCGGAAAGCTGTTTCTTGCCATACGAATGCTGACGCGCCAATCCGGGACGATTGCCACGCCATTCGTTAAGGAGCTCTGCGCGCTGCTGGGGATTGGCTGGGAGGATGCTCTTGTCTCCGTCCCGGATTTTGTCGATACGGCGATCCAGTCCGGGCGCGCGGCACCCCTCGCAGTTGCCGAGCTTGTATCGGCGATTACGACCATTCGCCCGGACACCGAGGTGCTGTCGCTTGGGCTCGCCGAGATCGTTCTGGCGCTAATGCTGAACTGGCCGAAACCCGTACCGCTGCTAATCCCCGAGCGGTTTGGCGAGGCGTTCCGCACCATCGGCGGCCGTGGTCGCGTCCGGTCTGGCGAAGCGGCTTATCCGAGGGCGATCTGCCTGGCTTTGATGGATGGTGTGGCGGCGGCGCTGCGATCTGCCGTGGAGATCGATCGAAGGGCAGCGCGGTTGCTGGCTGTGGCACCAAAGCTCCGTACCAGGGGCGCCGAGCCGGTGATCCGGCGTTTGCTGTCCGACGACGCTATTCTGGCGTCGGTCCCAGGAAGCGAGCTGTCGCGCTGGGCAGCGAACCGGCTGTTCGATCGGCTCGAGAGTTTTGAAGCGGTGCGCGAGCTGTCCGGCCGCTCCTCCTTCCGCATCTTTGGATTATGATGATGAGGGGAGCGAGCGCGACAAAAACCACACTGCGTCGGGCAAAAGACCGACAGCAAGATGTCCTGTATGATCGCGAGCTCGAGGACTTACCGCAAGAACTTCGTTGGCGGGAATGGATGCTGCGGATTGAGGCGGTGATCTTTGCCTCGGCTGAGCCGGTCAGCCGCGAGACGCTGGCGCGTGTGGTGGGAAAGGATTGTAGCATTGATCTGTTGATCGACGATCTCGTCGAGGAGTTGCGGGATCGGCCTTACGAGCTGGTGTCGGTCGCCGGCGGCTGGCAGCATCGCACCCGGCCGCGGTTTGCCGAGACGATTCGCGCGTCTTCGGCCCCGACAAGGGGAGGGGCGGCGGCACTCTCCGAGTTCGAGGCGATGGTGCTGATGGCGGTGGGATATTTACAGCCGATTACCCGCGGCGAGCTGTCAAAGATCTTTGGGAAGGAGGTCAGCCGTGACGTCGTTGGTAATCTGCGCGGGGCGGGTTTTATCGGCTCCGGGCCACGCAGTCCGACGCCAGGCGCGCCCTATACTTACATAACGACCTCACACTTTCTTTCGGTCTTTGGTATGGAGACGTTGCGTGACCTTCCCAATATCGAAGCGCTCGAGGACGCCGGCTTGCTGAGCAGACGTGCCGTTCAAGATGATGTCGCCTTCGATCCAACTGAAGGGGAGGCAATGTTCATTGAATGAATGAGGGCAGCGTACTTCTGCATTTGCGACCCGGACGAAGGCGCTGTGACGGGAGCAAACTGCAGAATTTCGTCTTGGACAACCGTGCTGTCTTCCAATGGTCCGTCCGAGAGACCTTCTAAGGCGAAGTCCGAATGGGAAACAGGTCCCCGCCGTAGTGGTGAAGCCTGGTGTGATGGCGACGGCATAGCCATCGGACGTTCAATGGCTCGTCGTATTGATCGTGATGAGCATCGACGTCTTCATCACCACAGACCTCACACGTGTTCTTTCTCAGCTCGCCCGCCTTCACGGCACGCTGCACCAAGAGGTGAGCCTCATATTTTGCAGGATTAGCACGCCGCCAATTCGCTTGGCGGGTATCTGTCTTTAGCATCTATCTAGTCTTCCCGATCAGTTCAGGGTGTAGCGCTTCCAGGGTATCGCCTGCATTGGCACCCGCGACAGAAAATTAACAAGATCACGTCGGCCACGATATGTCGGTACGCCCCTGCTGTTTTGTGCCATGAGAACAATCGGCACGCCCGGGAATGCTGGCTGGAAGCTATATGCAACGTCGTCGGCCTGATGGCCGCTGTTCAAAACGTGCGGCTTGACGATGACTATGGCGAAGGTGACGCCCTGCTCGCGAACTAATGCGCCTTCAAACTGCATTTCTTCTCTCCTTTGATGAAGAGGCCGCCTCACTCCAGGCGGCCTCAGGTTTTAGCCACGCGGCGGGAACGGGTCGCGACCGTAGGAATCCTTGTCCCGGATTTGTCCGTTGGGACGGTGGATGACGACTTCGCTCTGCTGGTTGATCGCAATTTTGCGAGCAGCGGCAGCCGCGTCGGCCTGCGTTCCATGGGTGGAGGTCACTCGCTGATTTCCAGCGCCCCGCACGGCCCATTCGCCGTTATGGGGAACCACATGCTGATTCTTCCTTGTCATTGCATCAGAATCTTTTTTCTTGAGTGCCGTAAGAGTTTACATTAAGGAAAATTTAATTGTCAATATGGCTATTGTGGTTTACGAATGGATGACGAATTTTTACGCATGGAGTGATCATGACCATTGAGATGAAAAATGTGCTGGAGTTGGCCGACGCGGCACTTTCCGCTGACTACACGCGCGTACGCAGAGCTGCGAATGCGCTTGCGCGAGATCTCGACAAGAATGGTGAGACTTCCATTGCCAAGGAGCTGAAGGCCCTGGTGCGCAAGAGGGGGGTGCCTTTGAAGGCGTCTGGCTACGTGGAATCGCTGCCCGTGGACTCGAAATCCCGCTTGCCGCTTGTCGAGGAGCAGACCTGGCCCGATACGCCTATTTTTCTCAACGAAGGCGGGTGGCATGTGTTCAGCGATTTCATCGCGGATGCTCGGCGCATTGATGACTTGAGCGCCAAAGGATTGGCCTCACGTCTTGGGCTTCTGCTCTCTGGCCCGCCAGGAACAGGCAAGTCTCTCCTTGCCGGCCATATCGCTGCGCAACTGTCTCGTCCGCTATATGTCGTCCGGCTCGACTCGGTCATCTCCTCTTTGCTCGGGGACACCGCCAAAAATATCCGCTCGGTGTTTGATTTCGTGCCGGCGCGAAACGCCGTTCTTTTTCTCGATGAGATGGATGCAGTCGCAAAGCTGCGTGACGATCGTCACGAGTTGGGCGAGCTCAAACGCGTTGTCAATACCGTCATTCAAGCGTTGGACGGGCTAGACCCGAGCTCGATCGTGGTTGCTGCAACCAATCATGCGCATCTTCTTGATCCTGCAATATGGAGGCGGTTTCCTTATAAAATTGAACTCGGTCTTCCGGATGAAAGCGTTCGCGCTGACCTTTGGCGCCATTTTCTCTTCGAGGACAAAGATGAGGAGAGGCGCGCCGAGCTATTCGCCGTCGTGTCCGAAGGGTTGTCGGGGGCCGATATCGAAACGATGAGTCTGTCGGCGCGGCGTCATGCCGTTCATGAGTCGCGTGATATTGATTTTGGAGCCGTCGTTGTGGCTCTGCTGGAGCCGCGGTCAGGCCGTACTGTCCCTGTACAGCGGCAGCCATTGGATGCGGAGCAGAAACGCCAGGTTGCAATAGCCCTCAAGGAGAAGTACGCCATTGGGGGCGCGGATACCGCCCGCATTCTCGGAGTGTCGCGGCAAGCCATTTACGCTTACCTGAAGCAACAGGAAGGGGAGGTGTAGTATGGTGGAGCCTAGAGACCAACCTCTTCTCTATCCCGTTCTGAGCCTTCAGATGGATCCGGCGCTGCGGAGTCCGACGGGGCGTGGCAAAGGCATCGACAGCATCGTCAAGGAGCGGCTCGGCCGGCAGCAGGACGTGCTCGCGAGCGAAACACGCGACATTTATGAACACCGTACAGAGTTGCCCACATACTCGGGTTTGACGCACCTAGTCGTTCGGATGTTCAGTGAGGATTCCCTTGCTCCAACGCACACCCCCGATGACTTGTTCTCGCAGCGTCATGGATGCAGGCTAGTTGCTCCTCTTCCTGGCGGCTATTTGATCGAGGCTGAAGTCAAAGAATTGCCTCGCCTCCTTCGCGCAATCGAACATCCAATCGGCTATGCGGTGCAAGCCGACATATCCCGTGTTTCGTCTCTCGGACAATTTGATGCGAAAAGTCGTCTGCGCGGTCGATCGTTCAATGAGCTCTGGAATTCCGCACCGGAAGATGATGACGGACGCTTGTTCGTTGTTTGGCTTGCGCCGTTCCGCGATCGAGATGCCAAGGCCGAAGTCCTCGAGCGTATCCAGCGCTTTGCCAATGAGAGGCTGGTCATGCCGACATTTACCAGCGTGCGGCTCACGCTCGGAACATCTGAGGAATCGGAAGAACCGCGTTCTCTCACGACACCACGACAATCCAGCATTGCAAGGGCAATGCGAGATTATCGAAACACCGGCGTCGGACGCGCTGCAGTTCGAATTCCGAATAAAGAAGGGTTGAGACAGCTCATTGCGTCAGGCGCTTCTTATCGCATTGATCCTGTGCGGCCGATCAGAGTGGCAGCACCTGGCGAAGGAGCGGAGCCTCCTGCACCAGTAATCGATGAGAATGCTCCAATCGTTGCCGTCGTCGATGGCGGTCTGCATGCGCGAAGCTACACCGCAGCTGAAGCTTTCAGGGCGACACCTTTCGTCACGAACGCCCAAGCCGACAAGCCTCACGGAAATAGCGTTAGCTCCCTCGTTATCCATGGGCACGCCTGGAACAAAAATCGCTCGCTGCCTCAACTAAACTGCCGTATCGGAACTGTTCAGGCCGTCCCCCATCGGAACGCCAATCGGCGCTTTGATGAGCGGGAGTTGGTCGACTATCTGGCGGAGGTTGCGCGTCTTTATCCAGAAGCGCGCGTCTGGAACATCTCTGCCAATCAGGACGGCGCCGGTTTGGATCCCACCGAGGTCAGCGTTCTCGGCCATGAAATCAGCCTTCTCGCGAGATCGGCGGGCTTCCTCCCCGTCATCTCTGTCGGAAATGTCACCCCAGATAACAATTCAAGACCTAATCCCCCAGCAGATTGCGAGGCGGCGATTGTCGTGGGGGGCCGTCAGGCGCTTGCTGACGGTACGCCGGGTGACAGTTGCCCCGCATGCCTGCCAGGTCCCGGTCCTGACGGGATGATGAAACCGGACCTGTCGTGGTTTTCGAATCTCAGGATGCTGGGTGGGGTCGTGGATACGGGAAGCAGTTACGCAACGCCGTTGGTATCGTCTTTGGCAGCCCACACCTTCGATAGCTTACGGGAACCAACGCCGGATCTGGTTAAGGCTCTCCTCATCAATTCAGCCGAGCGAAGTGAGCACGATCCCAACCTCGGTTGGGGAACCCCGTATCAAGGGCACCTCCCTTGGACCTGCGCGCCCGGCAGTGTCACGCTTGCGTGGCGGGCACAACTCGAGCCAGGAACCGCATACTACTGGAACGATATTCCCATCCCTCCCGAGCTGGTGCGTGACGGAAAATTGTTCGGACGCGCCAGCTTGACCGCTGTTTTGCGGCCTCTCGTGTCGCCGTTTGGCGGCGCTAACTACTTCGCTTCCCGCTTGGAGACATCTCTGGCGTATCAGTCGGGAGCGGATAGGTGGCCGTCGCTACTTGGCTCAATGAAAGAGTCGACGCTTCCGGAAAACGACGCTCGCGATGAACTTCGCAAATGGCAGCCTATCAGACGGCACTGCAGAGACTTTTCAAAAGGGAGCGGACTTGGCTTTTCCGGACCATACCTGCGGCTTTACGCCCGCGTGTTCATGCGTGACCTCTACCAATTTGGGTGGACGCATCACAGCCAAGCGGGCGCGCAAGAAGTTGCGTTCGTGCTCACCCTTTCAAGCGCGGACGGAGAGAAGTCGATTTATGATTCAACAGCTCGTGCGCTCGGAAACTTCGTTGAAAGCGCCGTCTTGAACCAAGACATCGAGGTCTCGAATGAGATCTAGCTGGTCGGTGTCCTCCGGATTTGCGATTGGGCCCTTGCAAGCGAGGCAGATGCGTGAGGCGTAGCCGCATTTCCATCGGTTTTTCCGAGAAGGAATTTGCCGAAGCGTTGGCACCCAGGGTCGCTACCGTGGGCACGAGGCCGGTGGATGCCGTTGAACAACTGCTCACACAAATTCTCGTCGAAAATCTTCGGCAGCAAACAGCTTTGGCGCTCCGGAAGATCCCCTCGGTGAAGCTTCACTCGATGTATTTCAAGGAGCGCTGTGCATCCTTAGCGCGGCTTGCGGACATCGGGTACGACACCTGGTATGCCGAACTGGCCTTTTCCACAACCAGAGAGAACATGGTTGACGGCGTTGAGATTGACACACAGGGTTTGCACCTAAGTCCCATAAATTGTGGCCCTGCAGGGCTGATCACACACCGACTTTGGTCGAAGCAGCTAAAAACGCAAACCAATCACATCCTGCGTTTGAACCACGTGACGATTCCGCCCAGCACGTTTCTTGAAACCAAGAAAATGATGGAGGCGATTTGCCTTGAGCAGCCGCTGGTCGCGAACCCTCGACCTGGTCCGCGTACGCAAGGCTATGAGTTTGGGATCGAGGGCTTTGAGTTTGTTGCATTCGATCATTTAGTTACCGGGAAGCGTTGTTTCTGTTCATGCGCTCGCCTAGCTCATGAAAAGATGATGTCAGAGGCTATAAGGATTGCATCTCATTCAGGCGCATGGACCCATCAGGTTGTTCGATTGTTGTCGGATGCGACCTACATCGACGAAATATGCCACCTGTGTATCGCCCGTCGCTCGGGACCGGAGGCTGCTGCCAGCTTCTACGGTGATGATATTGGGGAATTTATCACGCCGTATATCGATCAGCTGATGTTGATGTCTGGAATGGACAAGTCCACTGCGCGTTCCGAAGTCCAGTACACTCTTGGTGTTCGCCGATGGATGAGGGAGGCAGAAATGTACAGTCTGGTGAAAAAGCTATTTCCCGACCAAGTTATCCTGAGGGAGGCGTCGCCCCCATGGCTGGGGCGCCAACGATTTGACGTGTATCTGCCCGCCATCGGCCTTGCTCTGGAACACCATGGTGAGCAGCACTACAGAGCCATTACTGCATTTGGAGGAGAAGTGGCGCTAAAACGTAACATGGAACGCGACGCCTTAAAGAGAAGTCTCTGTGAACAAAATGCCGTCCAACTTGTCGAGATTCGATTTGATGAGCAAATGACACTACCGCTTCTTCGCCGAAAGCTGCGGCGTTTCATTATGGCCTAAATGTATCAATGACGGCCGCCTTCACGGCGATAATGTGAGATATTGATTTCAGTCGCAGCCTGGGGTGTAAAATGTTCTACGAACGCGGATGTAACAGAATATCTCGATTATCATCTTGCTTCGGAACTGGAGACCGATTTCGCGATTATGTTGATCGGCCCTTGGGGAGCTGTAACGATGCCAGTCACGAGAGTTGAGCGAATTGTCGGCGGCCTGGTCATCGGACGTGTCGAACGCGGCTCCGACGGCTACTACGCCTGTCATCATTTCGGATCAAACGTGGATCCCTTACCCCTTAATACCTTGGACGATGTTGCGGACTTCCTTCGAGCTCATCCTCGCGGCGGCGTGCGAATGTATCCAGGTCGGAAGAAGATTTCTCGCAACATCTATATCGATGGAATTTTCCTTCGGTGACAGGTGCGCGACCGCCGTTGTCCTGATAGTTTTGGAGGTCGCTACTCCCGATGCTGACGCATTGAATGTATCAGGCTTTCATGCATTACGGATCTCCTAGGAACGGTGGGCATTATGCGAAGAGACGAGGTTGGGGAGGACCTAGTGTCTCTCGCCTTTGACTTTCTCTATTTTTTTGCGCGTTTCGAATATGCGCTCAAGGCCAACGGTTACCTAAAGAAAACAGAGCCAGGTCAGCCCGCGGAGGCTGGGTGGAGACAATTTCGAGAGCGCTGGGAAGGAGATTATAAAAGCAGCGAAGCCGCTGTGGCGTTGATCGCGGCTAACCCGAAAAAGCAGATCATTGGCGACGATGGAATGCTGGCGTTTAGAGCTGTGGGTTTTCCCGCCAGTACTTGTGAGCTTGGGCAGGTTATCGGCTATTGCCAGACCGTCCGTAACAACCTCTTTCATGGTGGGAAGAGCAGTACCGACGGCTTCGATAGCCCGGAGCGTACGAAATGCTGCTTTCCATCGTTCTCGTCGTGCTCGAGGAACTGGCCAGCGCTTTCGATCTTGGTGCTGACTATACCGGCTACTACTAAAACGCTCATCGATGAAGAGTAGACGCAGGCGCTTGATAGGCAGAGGCGTGAACGTGGAATGTCGTTCAAGAACGCAGCAGGCGTGATTTTTTACTAGCCAACCTTGATGTGCATCAAAATGTGCATATATTGTGCATAAGATTGAGCGGAGATTAGGCATGGCGCAGGCTCAGACAGTACATTCATACACAGTTGTTTCCGGCTTTGTTGATAGCCTTCAGGAACCGCGGACGCCCTATATTTCGCCGTCTCGCTTGTCAAAGGCGCTCGGCGTCAAAGTCGCAAACCTTGCAGAATTGACCGGTGTCCATCGCAATACCCTGCGCAATCCCTCCTCCGAACGCTTGCAGGGCAGGATGCGGGAAATGATCAAGGCGATCTCTGCGGCCGCCGAGCTGACTGGTGATCTTGCGAAGGCAATCTACTGGTATCGAAATGAACCGATTGCCGATTATGGCCATCGCACGGCCGCGGAGCTTGTTGCCGATGGTGAGATAGAGGCTGTTCTTGCCTATATTCGGGACCTGGAGAATGGAGCGCGCGGGTGAAGATTACCCGCATCGGCCCGAACGCAGTCTTTCATCGGTATCTAACACCTAAATGGGCGTTTCTTCCAACCAGCGGCGCCGGGGCCGCTATTGACGGCGGTCGCTTCAATCGACCCGGCGTCGAGGCTCTCTATCTTTCCGAGGCCCCCCAAACCGCGCTCGAAGAATATCGACAGGGCGCGAGCATCACACCGCCGGCGACGCTTGCAGCGTACAAGATCACGCTCAGCGAAGTAGCCGATCTGTCGCAAGGTTTCGATCCGCTTCTTTGGGATGCAGCTTGGTCTCAATGGGATTGTGCATGGCGAAAAATCGCTCGCATCGACAAAAAGGTCCCTCCCTCCTGGAAGTTGGCAGACAAAGTCATTTCATCCGGCCTTCGGGGGCTGCTCTTTCCGTCACTAAGGCACGCTGGCGGAACTAATCTTGTAATTTTTTCTGCCAATCTCATCCCAGATGATGACGTGCATGTTCACGATCCAGACAATCGTTTGCCGCGCGATCAATTGTCCTGGCCGCACTAGCAGCAATAGATGCCGGCCGGCTTCGGGGGAGGGGAATGAAGCGCATTAGTATCAAAAGTGTTCAGCCTGGAGATATTCTCCTCACAGCTCGACCGGGAAAGATAAGCAAATCGATCCGCTTCAGCACGGGGGGCATCGTTTCACACGCGATGATCTGCGTGCAGCATGGTTCGTTTATCGATTCCACCGCGGACGGGGTACAGGCGCGCAACCTGCAGCGGGAGTTGTTCGAGGATGACGAGCAGGTTTTCCATTTCCGCCTGAAGGAAGCTCTCCCCCGCGAGGTACTTTCAAATGTAATCGATTTCGCGCGGGCCGAGATCGGTGCGCGTTATTCTGTGCCGGAGGCCATGCGGTCGGTCGCTGCTGTCCGAAAGCCGAGATCGAAGCGGCAATATTGCTCTCGTTTAGTGGCCCGCGTCTACAGAAACGCGGGCATCAATCTTGTGCCGGACGCAGACTATTGCTCGCCGGAGGATTTACGACGTAGTCGCTTGCTGGTGGAAATCCCGATAGAGACCGAAGCCGTGTCCGAGGAAGAATGGCGTTGGCTCGAAACCAATCGTAACCCGATCCGAGATACACATCAGGCCCACAAAGCCATTCTTGACGTCGCTCGTACGTTCGTTCCGGACTTGGAGAGCCTAAACGAACTCCATGCTTTACTCGTGGTTCGCCCTGAGGCTGATCCGGAGATTGCAGAGGTTCTGCGCGAGAGCGGCTACCTTGATCTGTGGCGCGGTGAAATAGCGGCTCACCCTTGGCGCTACGACCAGAGCCTAATCGCAACGATGTCCGCGCCCGAGCAGATGGCCGACATACGTGAATACTGCATAGGTACAGTGAGCGAGGCTTACAGCGGAGGCGTGCGGTTTTCCATTAACCTCATACAGTTGCAGATGCTAGAGACCCAGCACGGCGGTCAATCCCTCCGGCTGTTGGTGGACCTGTACGAAACTCTTGTGCTTAACGATCAGATCCGCAGGGAGGTCGCGTGTGCGTGGCTGTTGAAGCACTATCCTGACGACCTGAAGAAACAGTTGGAGCAGATCGAGCCGCACAGCGCCTATTGGTATTCGGTCGTTGATCGCGTCGAACCGAAGCTGGCCGCGTTGTCGCGCATGGTCGTCACGGCGGAAGGAAGTTCGGAAGTCTGCTCGTCATGCGGCGACCGGCCAGCCATGTCCTACCGTCTTGCGAATGGCGCTCAGACGATGCCGGGCGTACCCTCCCTGCGCCTGTGCAGCGACTGCATCGAGATACGGCGCGGTATGGGCAACATCCTGATGCCGTTCCTGCATTGACTTGGAAAGAGAATGGGACCGCAAACGAAGGCTGTGATAAAAGAGGATGCGCTGCTTTGGGTGAGTTAGGCCGTTCAGGAAACAGTGTTCTGGACCCAGCGCAACTGCGTCGGATCGAAGCCGTGCATCGCGGCTACTTATTCCAGCACCTCTATGCAGTTCAATGTTTGTTGTCAGCCGCAACCATCGCTGCGCGGGAGATCGCTGTCGAAAGCGACGAAGATGTAGAAATCCAACTCGATGGCATCCGTATCTATGTGCAGGTGAAACATCGGAAAGATGCCCTTGCGTGGGATGATATCGAGGGCGCGATGTCACGTTTTGCGGACCTTGCCGCTGATTCGACGTTAGCCTAAGACCTATCGACCGGCTATAGCCGAAGAAAAATAGCGGGATATATGCGCCGACTCGCCGGCTGTGTTGATGAAGGCTAGCTCGCGCGATCGTGGCCGTACATGCGGAGCCTTTTAACTAGCATCGTTGAGAAGGTGGCGCGTTTGTGATCCTTAATCCCGCCTGCCGTGTTCATGAGCAGATCCGTCAACAGCGCATTCGTTTTTCTGCAATGCACTTGAAGAAGCCGATTGCCGTGATATGGCGCCGTGTCCAGTAAGATTGCCAATCTCTGCGCCGGCGGGAGGGGCCTATTCCCTCGACCATCAGCGACATTTAGATCGCGACAAGTAGCGTCACCTCGCAAAGTTGGAGAAAAAGAGGGTGGCTGTATTTGATCCGCTGGGCTGGCAGGGGCGCTAGCGTTGGCGCTCGTTCATGCAGCCAACCTGCATTTCAAGTGTTGCAAAAGTAATAGATTAGCAGTGGAGACGCCCTTTTCATCTGAGTAAGGTTAGCGTGATTGAAGAAAAATGGAGCTTCTCATGCCGTCCAGCAGCCAACGAACACCTCCCCGAGAATCTGAGTCTGCTCGGGTGAAGAGTGATCCTGCGTCACCAAACCGAAACCTACCTTCCGATGTACTTGCAAAAGTTGCTACCTACGTTCCAACCCAGGATGTGGTCGAAACCGCACGAGATCTCGGAAATCTAGAGCGAACTGGCTCCGCAGGTCGCGAAGCTTTACGTCGAGGCCCTATCGGAATTTATCACGCTCGCGTGAAAAGGATTGGTACATCGGCAAAAGCAGTCTTCGATACAATCATCCCTGGGGAGCAATTGCCTGATTGGCAGGTGAACCGGCCATCTGAAACGGCAAGAACGCGGGCGGTAGGACCACTTCTGAAGTTTCAATCTGAGGCTGGAAAAGCACGATTCACAACCAACATCCTGAACCTCCCTCAGCCTGATCAGTGCGACGCAATTCTGAGCGTGATAAAGCATCTGGACGATCTTGGGGAAGTCAATAAGACGCGCTTAATCGAACGTTCGATCGAAATCTTGCAGCTTGATCCCCCTCTTACTTGGAACCAGGGTCAGAAATGCCCCGCCGCAGACGTATTGGTCCAGGGCGAGAAGCACTTAAACGACGACCAAAAAACTCGGGTACAACACGAGAGGAACAATCGCCCGGAGCTGCTGCGCCTGTTCCGCCGGGCTGTCGCAGACTTTGAGATTGAAAAAAACATGGCGGCGCATCCCCGCAGGTATCAAGACGCGAAAGAACCGGAGGTGAAACCTATCGACGAGGTGATTGACATAATCGAAAGATATAGTCGATCGGTCGTGACGAGAGGGCCAAATGCTATCGGCCTTCTGACGGCACACGAGAGTTTCGTCAAGAACGTCGGTGATGCCTACACCCGTACGCGCGCCGAATTCGATTCATCCTCCCGCGATCGGGACAGATCGGCATTGTCACGGTAACTCTCGGCAGCCGTTCCGTGTTGGCGTGAGTGGAGGGATTACAAGGTGACTTGTCCCCGCTGTGCTCCAGGTTTCATTCGTGTTTGGTGCAGTCAATCGGCATCGGCCTCGTTGCAAGCTGTGCTGGTCCGAGGAATGAGGATTGATTGGCACCCGGAACGGCTTTTCCAAGGGGAAAACGCCAGCCGCAATCCGCAGTAGGGGCTTTCATCGTGAGATTGACATAGGACAAGGCTCGACCGGAGATGTAGAACAGGAGCGCGTGGGCGTGCTGCCCGACGCTCGGGTCGTGCGTCCCAATAGCCAGCCTTGGATTGCTATCGGAGCCGGAAAATCCAACACTTTGTTTGTGTACTTTTCTACCACAGCACTGAATGGTGTGCCGTCCTGCAGCTTCAACACGGCACGATGTTCGAGAAGAAACGGTGGCAGGACCAGTGGTCCTCTCCGGTTCGCAGTTAATTCATTTCCCATGTCCCAGCCTTCTGGTAGAGGAGACCAAAGCAGATTGGAAGATAGGTTGGTGCGGGTGAAGTTAAGAGACTGAACGGCCCTGCCGAACGCTATATCACTGGTGCTCAACGCGTTATTCATTTCCATTGTCAGTCTCGCCGGAACATACCAGTTGTCGGCTTCTGATAGTACGCGATTTCCGCAAACCAGGCGAACGCGGCGATAAGCGATAGGCTCCTCTGATCCCACGGCAAGAAGTTCTCGGATACTGCTATCGGCGGGCGTGTCTTGTACGCGCACGCGCTGGGCAACGATCTTGGAGTCTTCCGGGGCGAGTTTGTGCGCGGCACACCAGCGATCGAGCGTCAAGGTGGCGCTAGGATTTCCCAGGAGATTTGCATTCAAGGTCTGGAGAACTGCGAGCGCCTCGATCCGAGCGGTTGGTGTGTCCGGCCATGGAGAGGCGGTGGAAGATTCTTGTGCCAAGGTATTCGCGGCCAGCACGAGCGCTATAGTCGATGCGATTGCTGTTACCTGCACAGACTTTAAGCAAAAATTCGACATACTGAATTACTCCCTGGATGTGCGTGGGCGAGTTGAATGTTGATCTTGGGGAGGACTGGAAGCATCGCTGTTCGCGGAGTGGCCAGCGGGGCAGTTTGTTCCGGCTTTCGTGTCTGCTCATGCATCTTCCGCCGGCCGCCCAATCGTTCTGATTGTCCACCGTTGAGTTCAGCTCGTTTGGTGTACTGGAACTTCTAGCGTTCCTTCGAGGTTGGTTAAATGTCAATCGTGTTACAAATGTAAAGCATTGCCTTCGGACGCGTTGCCGTTGGATGTCATACCGAAAAAACTACGTTGGCTTCTCATTACTTCAGGAAATTCGAGTGCACTTTGTTTCGGATTAAGACGTAGATGTATGTACCAAACGGCTTTCCCCCGGTCAGTCGCCCACTCCCACCGCATTGACATGGCAATTTCTGCAGTCGGTTATTGTATCACGACAAGCCATACCGCTTTGAGGCGCCAAGGCGTCGTTGGAAGTCGTCATCTCTCGACATTGGCAATGGGGTGCGGGTAGCTTTGGAACATTTGATCTGAATCCGCGTCAGGCGCGGCGCATTCGTAAACGAGAACCGATTCAAGCGTCGCCGCCTTGAACTCCTTCGGCGAGTGGCCGCCATCAGTTCTCATCATCGTCTTTTGCTTTCGAAGTGAAAGCTTCATATTGCTGTAGTGGATAAAAAAATTCACATCCGTAGGCAAAGTCCAAGAGCAACTGTTGAAAAAATGATCTTTGTAGCGCAACGGTTGGTCCCTCGATCTCTGAAGCGGTTGGCAATCTTGTCGATTGCGTGCCGTCGACACCAGCCGGCTCCAGATCCGAGCGGCTGTTTGCAGTACCTGGTTTTTCGTTCAGGCTCATGGTTCAGTCTCCTTGTACAGCTTTCACCCCCTATGCAATCTGAATGTGCTAAAATGATTTGCCGTGGGAGAAGGTCAGTTTCAGCTGTAATCCAACGGGGCTGGATGAATGCGGCTCGCTCTGCATTAGAGGCAGATATTGGTCCGAACCTGCTCGCAAAGTCGGGACAATCCCTTGTTTGCCAAACACTGTCGAGAGTGGTCCTCGCCGGTCGCCGTCAGGGGCCGCGTCTAAACGATAATCTGCGATCCCAGTTCAACAACCCGGTTGGCAGGAAGGTGAAAATAGTCTGATGGGAGTGAGGCCGCATTCGCAAGGAGGATGTAGAACCGGTCCTGCCAGTAGGGCATGCCTGAATTGGCGTCCGGCACCAGCTTGCGCCGGCCGAGATAGAATGAGGTCGACATGATGTCGAACTTCAGTCCGGCCTTGCGCAGCGTCGCGAGCGCCTGTGAGACGTTCTGCGATTCCATGAAGCCGAACAGCAGTTCGACGCGCGAGAAACGCTCGGAAATCTGCTCGACCTTGTAACGGTCCTGACTCGGCACACGCGGCTTGTTGACCGTGCGGATCGTCAGGATGACGTTGCGGTCGTGCAGCACGTGATTGTGCTTGAGATTGTGCAGCAGGGCGGCGGGTGCGGATTCCGGATCGCTGGTCAGGAAGATCGCCGTGCCGGGAACCTGGGCCGGCGAATGTTCGCTCTTGCGCTCGATCGAGCTGACGAAGGAGGCGAGCGGAATATCGGTGTGGCGGGTCTTTTCCATCAGGATCGCAGTGCCGCGGCGCCAGGTCCACATGATGACGGTAAAGGCCGTGGCGATCAGGATCGGGATATAGCCGCCGTCGTGGATCTTCAAAAGATTGGCGCCGAGGAAGATCAATTCGAGTATGACCAGCGGCGCCAGCGCGATCACCGCAACCGGCAGCGACCAGTTCCAACGGGCGCGAACGAATTCGAAGGCCATGATCGAGGTGACGACCATGGCGCCGGTGACGGAGATGCCATAGGCGGTCGCCAGCGCGTCCGAGGTTTTGAAACTCAGGACCAGGAAGATGACGCCGATGAACAGCACGGCATTGACCGAGGGCACGAAAATCTGCCCGGTATTGGTTTCCGAGGTGAAGAGGATTTCCCTGCGCGGCAGGAAGCCAAGGTTGATGCCCTGGCGCACCATCGAGAAAGCGCCTGTTATAACAGCCTGGCTGGCGATGATCGTCGCCGCGGTCGCCAGGATGACAACCGGCAGCAGCGCCCATTGCGGATACATCAGGTAGAAGGGATCCGACATCGTCTCCGGCTTGCCGAGCACGAGTGCGCCCTGCCCGAGATAGTTCAGCGTCAGCGACGGGAAGACCAGCAGGAACCAGGCCCACTGGATCGGGCGACGGCCGAAATGGCCGAGATCGGCATAAAGCGCCTCCGCACCCGTCACCGTCAGGAAGACGGCGCCGAGCACGACGACGCCGTAGAAGCCCTCATGCAGCAGGAAGCTGACGGCATAGTAAGGATTGAAGGCGGCAAGAATGCCGAAATCGTCCGAGATATGCGAAATGCCGGCGGCGGCCATGACGAGGAACCAGACGGCGGTGATCGGGCCGAAGAATTTGGCGACGGCGCCGGTGCCGCGCGATTGCACGACGAAGAGCAGCGCCAGGATCACCACCGAGATCGGCACGATATATTCCGAGAGCCTGGGCGTGACGAGCTTCAGGCCTTCGACCGCCGACAGCACCGACAGCGCCGGCGTGATCATCGCGTCGCCGAGGAAAAGCGCAGCCCCCAAGAGGCCGAGCAGCATCAGGATGGCGGTATGGCCGTTGGCGGTCTTCATCAAAAGAGCAAGCAGCGACAGCGTGCCGCCCTCGCCTTCGTTGTCGGCGCGCAGCAGGAAGAGCACATATTTGATGGTGACGATGATCGTCAGCGCCCAGATCATCAGCGAGATCAGGCTGATGACCTCGAAACGGGTGAGCCCGTCATGGGCCACCGGCTTCAACGCCTCGCGAAAGGCGTAGAGCGGGCTGGTCCCGATATCGCCGTAAACGACGCCGATGGAACCCAGCGTCAGATAGAACAGCTTTTTCGGCGTCATCTGGGATTCGGTCGGATGGCTTTCTGCGGACATGATTTCAACAGGCTCTTCGGAGCCCCAGCCTCCTTTTCCCGCATCGTTTAAAACGCAACAAAGGCTTTCGCAACGGCGTTGGAAAATTGACCGGTCGAAGAATTCTTTGATGATGCAGGCGTTTCTTTGAGGCCTTATCTCATGATCTCAACAGAGCTGAAACGTCGGATCGAGCTTCATCTGTAACGCTCACAAAGTTGCAAATCCGTTCGGCAAACTGATGCGCTGATCGAGGACCACTCGGGCTCTTAAAGCGACGAGTTTCGCAGGGGCGGCTTTCAGAATTGCCGATCGCAGACGCGGCGGCATACCAAGCCGCTTTGAACGACTTCAAATCGCGCGCTTCGCTGAGGACGTCAAATTTGATTTCATTTGTAACAGGGGACCACGCGTCGATTGAAATCCGAAGCGCGTTCAACATAAAAACATCGGGAAGACTTCCTTTTGAAACGTTTGGGTCAGCCTGTCATGTTCGTGCGTTCCGATGCTCTCTCCCGTATAAAGCCTTCTGCCACTATCGTTGTCTCGCAGAAGTTTCGCGAGCTTAAAGCTGAGGGCAGGGACGTGGTCCGCCTCAATATAGGAGAGCCGGATTTCGATACGCCCGACAATATCAAGACGGCCGCCATCGACGCGATCAACCGCGGCGAAACGAAGTACACGCCGGTGTCCGGTATCCCCGAGCTGCGCAAGGCGATCGCCTCCAAGTTCAAGCGCGAAAACGGTCTGGAATATTCCTGGGAGCAGACGATCGTTGGCACCGGCGGCAAGCAGATCCTGTTCAACGCCTTCATGGCGACGCTGAACCCGGGCGATGAAGTCGTCATCCCGGCGCCTTACTGGGTGTCTTATCCCGAGATGGTGGCGCTTTGCGGCGGCACGCCGGTTTTCGTTTCGGCCACCCAGGAGCATGACTTCAAGCTTCAGCCGGCGGATCTCGAAAAGGCGATCACGCCGAAGACCAAGTGGTTCATCTTCAACTCGCCGTCCAACCCGACGGGTGCGGCCTATACGCATGCGGAGCTGAAGGCGCTGACCAACGTGCTGATGCAGCATCCCCATGTCTGGGTGCTGACCGACGACATGTACGAGCACCTGACCTATAGCGACTTCAAGTTCGTCACGCCCGTTGAAGTCGAGCCCAGCCTCTACGACCGGACGCTGACGATGAACGGCGTCTCCAAGGCCTATGCAATGACCGGCTGGCGTCGGCTATGCCGCCGGCCCGCTCCAGCTCATCAAGGCCATGGACATGATCCAGGGGCAGCAGACCTCGGGTGCGACGTCGATCGCCCAGTGGGCGGCTGTCGAAGCGCTGAACGGCACCCAGGACTTCATCCCGGCGAACAAGAAGATCTTCGAAGGCCGCCGCGACCTCGTCGTCTCCATGCTGAACCAGGCCAAGGGCATCGTCTGCCCGGTGCCGGAAGGCGCCTTCTACGTCTATCCGTCCTGCGCCGGCCTGATCGGCAAGACGGCGCCGTCGGGCAAGGTCATCGAGACGGACGAGGATTTCGTTTCCGAGCTTCTGGAATCGGAAGGCGTTGACGTCGTTCACGGCTCGGCCTTCGGCCTCGGCGCGAACTTCCGCATCTCCTATGCGACGTCGGAAGCGCTTATCGAGGAAGCCTGCCGCCGCATTCAGCAGTTTTGCTCGAATTGCTCGTAAGAGCGTATCCTCCAGAGGTTATTTTATGAATGGTAGAGTTTCTCAAAAAGTGTCGGAAGAGTCCGGGCCAATGATATCGGCGTCGATCGACCCAGACAACGTTAGTATCGCGGACTTAGATCGGTTCGGCCACGCTATTTTTAAAGAATGGCGGCCGAAGCGGCCCTTCCTCCGCAGGCAGGACGGCGTATACCTCGTACTTAGGGCGGACGATGTATTGGGCTTAAGTAGTGACCCTCGGACCCGTCAGATAGAGACGGAACTGATGCTCAATCGGGGGGTCAACGAAGGAGCGGTCTTCGACTTCGTTCGCTACAGCATGCTTTTTTCAAACAAGGAAACCCACAGCAGGCGTCGCTCTCCTTTTACTCGGACTTTCGCATTCCGGATGATTGAAAATCTACGTCCGCAAATAAGGCAATTGACGGAGATCCTTTTTCGAGATTTGAAGGAGCTTGGTTCCTTCAATTTCGTGGGGGAATATGCTTCAAAGCTCCCAGCCGTTACGATAGCCAGCCTGTTAGGCCTCCCGCCAAGCGACATTCCCTATTTTACTCAACTCGTCTATCGCGTTGCTCGCTGCCTGAGCCCTTCATGGCGGGATGCCGACTTTCCGGACATCGAAAAATCAGCGGTCGAGTTTAAGAACTACGTGCAAGCGGTAATTGACGATCGCCGAACGGATCCGCGTGATGACTTCCTCTCATCCTACATAAACGCAACGCGAGAAGCGGAGGATCTCTCGCCCGTCGAAGGCCTAACCCAGCTGATGCTTATCATCTTGGCTGGAACTGACACGACCAAAACCGGCCTCACTGCACTGACCGGACAGCTTTTGCAACATCGACAGGCATGGGACGCACTGTTGAACGATGGTACTCTCGTGGCCGCCGCCGTCGAGGAGGGACTGCGCTTTGAGCCTCCAGTCGGATCCTATCCCCGTTCAACACTGGCAGATATTGATCTTGACGGGTTCATACTACCCAAAAATAGTCTTCTCGCACTTTGCACCATGTCCGCGCTAAGAGACGAGAAACACTATGTCCACCCTCAACTTTTCGATATTCATCGCAAGCAGATGCGCTGGCATATGGTATTTGGCACCGGTGAACATCGATGCCTTGGGGAAGCGTTGGCTCGTTTGGAATTGCAAGAAGGACTTGCTACGGTGCTTAGACATGCTCCCAATCTCTCGATTGAAGGTGAATGGCAGGCGGTACAGGGTCATGGAGGTGTGCGCCGAATTGCGGAGATGAGAGTTGGCTTCAATCGAGAAAATTGAAGCGAGTTGCTTTCTCTCGTTGGCTGATGGGAAGAAAGCGCATAGGAGTCGCCGCCAAATTCTTGTCGGACCAGCTTGGTTTGTTCGGTCGGTGTTTTTCACCGTGGATGCGGAGTAATGAGAAACTGGGTCAGACCACTGGGCTCCGTTGATTCCGCGAAATCTGCTTAGTTGGATTGGCTGTCAGAAGGAGAGGTGACCGCATGATTTGGGATCATTTATCACCTTCCCGAAGGGTTCTGCTTGATATCAAATCGTGGTCTGTATTGGTACTGGTAATTGCCTCGATATCTTTTGCGGTTCTGGCCATAGGATCTTGGCAAGACAACGAAAGCAACGAAGCGATCCTGACAGAGCTGCAATCGATCGACGTGGATTGCGCGATGCTGCAGCGGAATGTGTTGCGTGCTCACGCCGGCCTTCTTCGGAATTACCATCCTCTTATCGTCCCTCTGGGGCGACTGCGCACGAGCGTCGCAGATTTACAGCAGCTTTTTAGGCGGGCGGGCCTCGACGGGGCCGGTGAATTTTCTGAATTGCTGGCGCGGGTGAAGAGCTCAGTAGATGCGACCGACGCAGCCGTTGCAGCGTTCGGTACGCAAAATGTAATGTTCCAGGATTCGTTGGCGACCTTTAACCAGTCGATAGCTTCGCTTCCGAGGTCTTTGGATACGAGGGATTTGAACTCGCTAGAAGTCGCTGAGTTGGGCTATCTGATGCTCCAGTTTTCGTCTCAGCCAAATTTCGAGTTTGCACGGGAAATCAACCAACGTCTCGACCGGCTTCAGGTTTCGGCGAACGGGGATAAGGCAGGCGTCAAGGAGATCGTTCGCAGTGGGAGGATTATCCTGACTCTACTGCCGCGATTGAAAGACACCGTTGGAGTGATCCAAACTTCTGAAACCATCGACAACACGAAGAAGTTGCAGCGAGCATACCTTGAAGCTTATAGCTTGGCCAGCGCGGGTGAACAGCGGGTACGGGTCTTCCTCGGCGCAGTTTCGGTTTTCTTTTGCTTTTGCATAATTTCCCTAGTCCATAGGTTACATCTGCGAACCAAGGTGTTGACGAGACGACTGGACTTCGAAGAAGTGATCAAAAAGATTGGGCTTTGCTTCGAAGATGCTTCAGAAGCAAAACCGTCGTTGGAATCCTCAACGAATGCCGCGTTGGGAATTATCCAATTATTCTTTGAAGCTCATCAATGCGCGCTGGGACTGGTCAACATCAATGAGAATGACGTTGGCGTCACCTTTTTTGGAAGCACTCCTGCGCCAGAGTGGAACGAACAACGGGTGCGCGAAATTGTTTCCACGGTAGGGGCCGAGGACGGCGGGCGGATTTTCCGAGCCTATCCTCAACGAAAAGCGAGCTGCTTCGGTGAGGACTCTCCATTTCTGTGGGTGCTGCTTGCGTTCAAGGTATCCGATCGAATAGTCGCTGTCTTTGGCCTGGGATTTGATCGAGAGCATCTACAGACGCCGACCGCACGTGAAATGCAGCTGATGGAACTAGCGGCTGCATGTGTTAGCCACTATGCGGTCATTCGGCGCAAGCAGTCCCAGCGAGATATTCTGGAACGTCGTTTGAAACATGCGGAACGGCTTGAAGCAGTTGGTACGCTTGCCGGCGGCATTGCGCATGAATTTAACAACATTTTGGGTGCAGTTCTGGGTTACGCGGAAATGGCACACAACGTTCTGCGCCGTCGTACTCATGCTCGAGACTACATCGATCACATCATTTCTGAAGGCAATCGAGCGCGGTTGATTGTCAACCAGATCCTTGCCCTTAGTCGAAAGCGGGATCGAACAACAAAACCATTCGATCTTTCGGAGTTAGTGACCGTGATCGCGCCGTCGTTACGTGTTGCGTTGCCTCCGGGCGTCGAGCTCGATTTCAAATATCAGAGCGCTCCAATGGTTATCGAAGGAAACTCACTTGAGGTCGAGCAAATACTGATGAATTTGTGCAAAAACTCTGCTGAAGCATGCCGAGAGTTAGGGCGTGTGGAGGTCAGCGTTAGGAGGTCTGTCGTACGGAAACACAAGGTTCTTACAAACGGTACTATTCCCACCGGCGAGTATATCCTTCTTTCAGTTGAGGATAACGGCGCAGGCATAACAGAGGCGGTATTATCGCACATTTTCGAGCCTTTTTTTACTACCCGCGCCCGCAGCGGTGGCACGGGCCTGGGATTATCCACGGTTCACGGTCACGTTAGCGCGATGGCTGGTTACATCGACGTGGTATCAACTGTCGGCAGAGGTACGCGCTTCGACGTCTACTTGCCACCTTCGTCGAAGCAGCCGGTAAATTCAGAGAGTTTTTTTGACCCTGGAAGAATCCCGCTTGGGAACGGCGAGATTGTCGCGGTGGTCGAACCCGACTTAGCCACGCTGGAAATGTACGAGGAAAAGATCGCGGCGCTGGGCTATGAGCCAGTCGGCTTTAACACGTTGGATGGTTTAATCGACTGGGTGTTGGAAGGAAAAGAACCTGATCTTGTTCTAATTGATCAACCGTCTTTGCTGGATGGAGACGGTGCAGGGTCCTTAATCTCAAAGCTGGCAAAAGCGCCCATCATCATTATTGGCGAAAACCAGAAAAATGTTCCCCTTTCTGCGGATCGCGAGGGATCTGCCCGTTTTTTGGAAAAGCCGATTTCAGCAAAGACTCTCGCCTATGTCGTTCGTGCGAATATCAGAACTGAACGAATGGTCGGCTCGAATAGCAGCGGAATCGTGATTGCGTCATAAACCGATACGCCCTCTGAACAGAAGCCGGCCGCACAACGCGATTGCTTATTAATTTAATCCCCAGTCGCGGAATCAGCCGGTCAGTCCCGACATCCGCAACAACGCAACTCCGGTTGCGGCTGCAATCACCGCCAGTGATATACAGGCAAAAAACCGGTAAACCTGCTCTTTTGATGTTAAGAGGAGATGGATCGAAGCGATCATCAGAAGGAAAATCGTCGCAAGTGCGCCATACGCCCAATACTCGTTCGAATAAAGCCATGTTCCCAAAGCCAACAGACCGCAAACAAAAAAAACGAGTTCGAGCTTTTGCAAGACAACACCTCAAAAAGATCTCGTTGTGATCCTAGGACATCGGTCTCGCAGGTCAATACTGCGATCGCGTTTCATGCAACGGACTTGATGTATCTGCCGCGCGGCACTAGGAGACGTGAGGAACGGCCCCCTGTCTAGGGTGCAGTCGGTGCCGATCTCCGCTTCGGGGGCGCTTTGCGAAATCTCCTGCGGCTGCACCATCCTCCGCGCCAGCCTGCGAAAATTTTCGAAAACCGCCGCTATGGTGAATTCGCTCTCATGGCCTAGGGATCACCGCTTGGGCCGCCGATTCCCTCGATTCAAGAAATCAAACGGCTTCGCTTCGATGCTTCAAATGAAACCGAGAGGTAAGATAATAAAATCAGAAAGTAACAGACACCTCCCATAGTCGCGACTGTTAGCGATCGAGTCATTTCATGCTGACCAAGATCATTGCGATACAGTGGGGAATAAACAATGCGGAAGACGGCAGGATCTTTCGGGATCATTTTTCTGATGGTCCAGCCAAGCAAAGCTGCGCCGCTCTCGTTCGCTGAATTTAACCAACTCGCTCGCGAATGCGCACCTTCAGTCGCTCCATCGACGCTTGGAGCGATTGCGAAGGTTGAAAGTCAGTTTGATCCGCTCGTGCTGCATGACAATACCACCGGCGAAACTTTACATGGCAAGAATCCGGCGGATGCTACGCAAAGCGTAAACAATCGCGTCGCAGCAGGGCATTCAGTCGATGTAGGCCTAATGCAAGTGAACTCGAAAAATTTCGCGAACTTGGGCTTGACTGCCGGCAATGCAATCAACCCTTGCGTGTCCCTGTCGGCGGCGGCGGACCTGCTCGTACGGCATTATAGTGGCGGCGACACGGTAGAGTCAGAACAACTTGCCATCCGGCGAGCAATTTCGGCTTACAATACCGGCAACCCGACACGCGGCTTCGCGAACGGCTATGTGCGGAGGGTCGAAGTGGCGGCTCAGCTACTCGTCCCCCCGCTGGCTCAGTCGGGGAAAAAAGGCGACCGTGATGAGCGGAGTCCAGAAGAACCCTGGAACGTCTGGGGTTCATACGACCGCTCCCACTCAGCAGTCGGTTCGTCCGCGCCGCCAGAGGCGCAGCAGCCGAATGAGCGCAAATCCCCCGAACAAGATCAAGTTTTCGAACCGAATGATGGAGATGCACCATAATGGCATGGCTTGAAGGATACCGCGCACCGTCGAAATTCCGTGGCCTCTGGCACAGAGCTGTGCGCCTGCTGGCTCCGCACGTGCCGAGCGTCACCGGCGCGATCGGCTGGAGCTTGTTTTTCTGCGAGCCAGCTGCCGCGCAGGCCGCTGGGGGCACTGACCCCGCCACCATGGTCAACAATATCTGCACGTTTATTCTCGGTCCGTTTGGTCAATCGCTCGCCGTTCTTGGTATCGTAGCCATCGGGGTATCGTGGATGTTCGGCCGAGCTTCCCTTGGTCTGGTAGCAGGTGTTGTTGGCGGGATCGTTATCATGTTTGGAGCCAGCTTTCTCGGCCAAACACTGACAGGGGGCGGGGGATGAATGCCGATCTTGAAGAAGCCACACTCTACTTGGCGGCAACGAGACCTGCATTGTTCTTTGGGGTACCGCTGACGCTTGCTGGAGTTTTCATGATGTTGGCGGGGTTTCTCATCGTTGTTGTGCAGAACCCCCTCTATGAAATTGTTCTCTTGCCGCTGTGGCTTGGAGCGCGGCTCATCGTAGAGCGGGACTATAACGCGGCAAGCGTGGTCTTGCTGTTTCTCCAGACGGCAGGGAGAAGCGTTGACGGCCATGCGTGGGGCGGCGCGAGCGTCAGTCCCAACCCCATCAGAGTGGCGTCGCGAGGAAGAGGAATGACGTAATGTTCGGAGCAAGCGGACGGACCGAGAGATCTGGGGAAATCTACCTGCCTTACGTAGGGCACCTCAGCGACCATGTCGTTCTTCTAGAGGACGGTTCCATCTTGACCATGGCGCATATCAGTGGCCTTCCCTTCGAACTGGAGGAAGTAGAGGTCCGAAATGCGCGCTGCCGTGCCTTTAACACGCTCTTTCGCAATATTGCCGATGATAACGTCTCAGTATATGCCCATCTCGTCCGTCACAACGATGTGCCAGTACCGCCGGTACGCCATTTTCGCAGCACCTTCGCGTCAAGCCTAAGCGAAACGTTCGAGCGGCGTGTTCTGTCTGGTAAACTGTTTCGAAACGACCACTTCCTCACGCTCATTGTCTCTCCTCGCACCGCTCTCGGTAAAGTGGGAAGCAGATTCACCAGGCGCTATGGGAAGAACCCAGGCGATCTTGCGCATCAGATCCGACATCTGGAGGATCTTTGGAACGTTGTCGCTGGCGCGCTTGATGGGTATGGACTTCGTCGACTTGGCATCCGAGAAAAAAATCAGGTGCTTTTCACGGAAATTGGTGAAGCCCTTCGCCTGATAATGACTTGTCGTTTTTTACCGGTGCCGGTCGTTAGCGGATCCCTCGGCGCCTCAGTTTATACCGACCGGGTCATCTGCGGCAAGCGTGCCCTCGAGATTAGAGCGCCGAAAGATCGTTACGTTGGATCTATCTTTTCATTCCGCGAGTACCCGGCAAAGACGCGGCCCGGAATGCTTAACACACTCCTGTCATCAAGTTTTCCGCTCGTTTTGAGCCAGAGTTTCTCTTTCCTCACACGTGCACAGGCTCACGCCAAGCTCAGCCTCAAATCGAACCAGATGACTAGCTCCGGTGACAAGGCGGTCACCCAGATCGGTGAACTCGCCCAAGCAGAAGATTCATTGGCCAGTAGCGAATTCGTCATGGGTTCGCATCATCTCAGCCTTTGTGTCTATGGCGATGATCTCGATACCCTTGCCGACTATGGTGCGCGAGCCCGCACGAGCTTGTCGGACGCGGGCGCGGTTATCGTGCAGGAAAGCATTGGAATGGAGGCTGCATACTGGTCTCAGCTTCCAGGAAACCACAGATGGCGTACCCGTCCCGGAGCGATCACTTCACGCAACTTTGCCGGCTTGGTTTCATTCGAGAACTTCCCTATCGGAAGGAAGTCGGGCCATTGGGGAGGTGCGGTTGCTCGTTTCCGTACAAACGGCGGGACGCCCTTCGATTATATTCCGCACGAAAACGACGTGGGCATGACCGCGATCTTCGGGCCGATTGGCAGGGGAAAAACGACACTTATGACCTTCATCCTGGCGATGCTTGAGCAGAGCGTGGTTGACCGCAGCGGGACGATCGTTTTTTTCGATAAGGATCGTGGCGGTGAACTGCTTGTGCGCGCCACCGGGGGCACGTACCTCACGTTACGACGAGGTGTCCCAAGCGGCCTTGCACCTTTGCGCGGCCTAGAGGATACGGCAGCGGCGCGGGACTTTCTCCGCGAGTGGATCGTGGCGCTGATTGAAAGCGACGGCAGGGGGGGAATTTCGCCGGAGGAAAATCGCCGCTTAGAGCGCGGTATCCAACGGCAACTTTCGTTTGAGCCTAACATGAGATCCCTTGCGGGCTTAAGGGAGTTCTTATTGCACGGGCCCTCCGAAGGTGCGGGAGCTAGATTGCAGCGGTGGTGCCGAGGCAACGCTCTTGGCTGGGCGTTTGACGGCGAATCGGACGAAGTGAAGTTAGATCCTTCGATTACGGGCTTCGATATGACCCATCTCCTCGAATATGAGGAGGTATGCGCGCCGGCCGCAGCATACCTTTTGCATCGAATAGGAGCGATGGTAGATGGCCGACGCTTCGTCATGAGCTGCGATGAGTTTCGTTCCTACCTGCTTAATCAGAAATTCGCAGCAGTCGTCGACAAGTTCCTGCTGACCGTCCGGAAGAACAACGGAATGTTAGTTCTTGCGACGCAGCAACCCGAGCACGTACTTGATTCACCATTGGGCGCAAGCCTCGTAGCACAATGTATGACCAAAATCTTCTACCCATCACCCACTGCAGACCGCTCTGCTTACATAGACGGGTTGAAGTGCACCGAGCGAGAATTTCAGGCTATTCGCGAGGAGATGGCGATTGGCAGCCGCAAATTTCTGCTGAAGCGCGAGAGCGGAAGTGTTGTGTGCGAATTCGATCTGCGCGACATGCCGGAATACGTCGCCGTACTATCCGGGCGTGCCAATACGGTGCGTTTTGCCCAGCAGTTGCGCGAGACGCATGGAGAGGAACCCTCTGCCTGGCTGGAAAAATTCATGACGCGCTACCATGAGGCACAGGATTGATCTGGAGTTCGAAGTCATGAATATTACGAAGCTCGTAATAAACGCACTTTTCATATGCCTTGTTCTGTCGGGGACTGCCAAGGCGCAGTTTGTTGTCAGCGACCCTGCAACGGAGGCCGAAACGCTGACGACAGCGATCAATACTGCGGCGAACCTCGAGCAATTGATCACGATGGTGACAATGTTGACCTCGCCCTTTGGCGTCACCGGCATGTTATCAGCGATCGACCAGAAAAACCAATATCCCTCTGCCGGCCAACTCGACAAGGAAATGTTTTCGCCGCAGATGCCTGCTTCGACAACTGCGCGTGCAATTACCTTAGATGCCGATCGCGCAGTCGTGGGCGACGACGCTGAAGGAAATCTTTTGCGACAGCAGATTGCAGGCGCCGCAAATGCTGCCGGTGTCGCGGCTGACAATCTGGATGCAATGGACAAGCGCCTTGCGGCAAATTCTGAGACATCGGGCCAGCTCTCCCGCTCACGCAATATCATGCAGGCCACCGTCACCAACGGTTTGCTTCTCAAACAGATCCATGACGCAATTATTCAAAACATTCAGGCGACCAGCCTGTTGACGATGACCACCGCACAGGCGGGGCTGCACGAGGCGGAGGAGGCGGCGACCCAACGAAAGGAACATCAGGCAACTGCGCTTATATTTGGCGCCGCTCAACTGCACTGATCCGCTACTGTTCATTCAGGGCCCTCTTTCTCCGTAGAAAATCGAAGCTAAATCCAGGTAAGGGCAATGAATTTTAGCATTCCTGCGCCTTTTACGGCGATACATACGATATTCGACCTCGCCTTCACCGTCGGGCTGGACACGTTGCTTGGGGACATTCAACGGGCAGTCAGCGCTCCTCTCGTGGCCTGCGTGACGCTATGGATCATTGTCCAGGGCATCCTCGTAATGCGTGGGGAAATGGACGCACGGGGCGGAATCACCCGGGTAATCATGGTATCGGTAGTTGTTGCTCTTATCGTTGAGCAGGCGGAATATCATGATTACGTTGTCTCGGTTTTCGAGGATACGATTCCGAATTTCATTCAACAGTTCGGTATCAGTGGGCTTCCTTTGCAGACGATTCCTGCTCAGCTCGACACGATGTTTTCACTCACGCAAGTAGCCTTTCAGAAGATTGCTTCTGAAATTGGGCCGATGAACGATCAAGACATCCTCGCCTTTCAAGGCGCACAATGGATTTTCTATGGAACGCTTTGGACTGCGTTTGGAATCTACGATGCCGTCGGAATCCTCACCAAGGTGCTATTGGCGATCGGTCCATTGATGCTCGTTGGCTATCTCTTCGATCGCACTAGAGACATGGCCGCGAAATGGATCGGCCAGCTCGTCACTTATGGCATACTTCTGCTTCTTCTAAACATAGTGGCAACTATCGTGGTTCTGACGGAAGCGACGGCACTCGTGCTAATGCTCGGGGTTATCACTTCTGCTGGCACAACGGCGGCCAAGATAATAGGCCTCTATGAACTCGACATGTTCTTTCTGACCGGCGACGCCTTGATCGTCGCTCTTCCGGCAATCGCCGGGAATATTGGAGGGAGCTATTGGAGCGGTGCGACGCAAACGGCCGGTAGCTTAAATCGCCATTTCGCCCGGACAATCCGCCGTTAGTCCCAGCTTCACAAATGGAGGATTTCCTTGAAGTACTTTCTATTGTTTTTGATCATCGGCTTGGCGTCTTGTCAGACAAGCGATCAGTTGGCGACTTGTAAGGGGCCTATTTTTCCGCTGAACGTCGGGCGATGGCAGCCTGCTCAGTCGGACCTTCAGCCTACCAACGCAGGAGAGGCTAATGAACGGCTCTGAATACGCGCTGTTAGTAGAGCGGGAAGCATTGGCGGACCACTATAAGGAAGTAGAAGCATTTCAGTCTGCACGTGCTAGATCAGCTCGGCGAATCTCTAGAGCCTTGGCTGCTTTGGCTGTCATTGCAGTCGCAGGAAACGTGGCGCAGGCCTTCGCTATCGCCGTCATGCTTCCGCTGAACAAACTTGTTCCAGTATATCTGTGGGTGCGCCCAGACGGTACAGTTGACAGTGAGGTATCTATTTCGCGGTTGCCGGCGACGCAGGAGCAAGCGGTCGTGAATGCGTCTCTATGGGAGTATGTTCGTCTGCGGGAGAGCTACTCGGCGGATACAGCCCAATACGCCTATGATCTGGTCTCGAGCTTCAGTGCCCCAACGGTGCGTCAAGATTATCAGCAGTTCTTCAATTACCCCAGTCCTAGCTCCCCCCAAACCATCATTGGTAAGCGCGGAAAGCTGGAAGCCGAGCACATCGGCTCAAACGAACTTATGACTGGCGTCCAGCAGATCCGCTACAAACGCACTCTCATCATGGAAGGGCAAGCTCCAATAGTAACCACCTGGACCGCAACGGTACATTATGAAACGGTAACTAACTTGCCCGGCCGATTGAGGCTGACAAATCCAGGCGGCTTAATCGTTACCTCCTATCAAACTTCGGAAGATACCGTTTCGAACACGACGCGGAGCCAGCAATGATCAAGAATTTGTTTCTGGGCCTGGTTTGTATCCTCTTTGTAACCAGCGGCGCGAACGCGGAAGACACGCCAGCGGCAGGCAAACTGGATCCACGTATGCGCTATCTCGCCTACAATCCCGATGAGGTTGTGCACCTTTCAACCGCTGTTGGAGCCACATTGGTCGTAACATTTGGGTCCAATGAAGCGGTGACAGCCGTCGCCGTTTCCAACAGCAAAGATCTCGCTGCGCTCCCACGCGGCAATTATCTGTTTTTCAAGGCCAGCAAAGTGCTGCAGCCGCAGCCTGTGATCGTCCTTACCGCAAGCGACGCAGGAATGCGGCGCTATGTTTTCAGCCTCGCGACCAGAACGATGTCTCGGCTCGATAAAGAGCAGCCTGACCTCTACTACAGCGTACAGTTCACTTATCCTGCCGACGTTGCCGCTGCTCGCCGAAAAGAAGCGGAGCAGAGAGATCTTGCGGATCGGATGCGGGCGCAAGCACAATATCAGCGTCGAGCCGAGGACTTGCTCGAGCGTCCGCCAGCAGGTGGCAGCACAGATGCGAAAAATTGGAGCTATGTCGCGCAAGGAGACCGCTCGCTATTACCGCTCGAGGTTTTCGACAACGGGTATTCCACGACATTTCGCTTTCCCGGAAACGTGCGTGTACCTTCAATCTACGTGATTAACCCAGATGGCAAGGAAGCCACGGCCAACTATTCAGTTAAGGGAGATTACGTTGAAGTAGCATCAGTTTCCAGGGAATGGCGTCTGCGGGACGGCCATACAGTACTTTGCATCTGGAATAAGGCATATGACGCCGTCGGACGGAAGCCGGGCACTGGCACAGTCAGACCCGATGTAGTGCGCGTGCTGAAGGAGACGAGGTGATGGAGGACGTGAATGCCCAATCCAGAGAAGGTATCGACGCGCCCGGATCCCTCGTCACCGATCCTCATGGCCGGCGCCTCTCGGGGTCGCAAAAGCTCCTTGTTGCGGGTTTAGTCCTGGTACTGTCGTTGAGCCTCATTTGGCTCGGGGCGCGTTCAAAGAAAAGGACCGAGCCGTCTCCACCAAACACAATGATCGATGCCAACACGAAGCCCTTTCGGCCGGCCCCGATTGATATTCCCGCCAAACCGGCAATGACACCGCCAGCTGCGGAAGCAACGGTTTTGCCGTCGGATCAACATCAGCGAGAACACAACGAACTGAGGCCCGAAGAAACACCGATCTTTGCCTACAGCGGAGGTGATCAGAATGGTGTCAAATCCGCCCCACACGCTGATATTCAGAACGGTGGCCAAGACAATAGAAACGCCAACTCCCTAGCCGCGTCGGAGGATTCTGCTGAGAACGATCTCTCTGTGCGCTTGAAACCGACAGTGTTGCAGCCTAGCCTCGCTATACTTTTGCCGCACCCAGATTTCACTGTTACGCAAGGAACGATCATTCCCTGCATACTGCAAACCGCCATTGATACAAATCTGGCAGGGTATGTGAAATGTGTACTTCCTCAAGACATACGCGGAGCAACCGGAAATGTTGTGCTTCTGGATCGCGGAACGACAGTTGTCGGCGAAATCCAGCGTGGACTGCAGCAGGGAGACGCCCGCGTTTTCGTTCTCTGGAATCGCGCGGAGACGCCCTCACACGCCGTCGTCTCTCTTTCCTCCCCGGGGGCCGACGAACTCGGCCGTTCCGGACTGCCGGGTACGGTCGACAATCATTTCTGGAAACGCTTTAGCGGGGCCATGCTCCTGAGTGTCGTCCAGGGCGCAGTCCAGGCGGCAAGTAGCTACGCAGGGAATTCGACCGGCGGGACCAGCTTCAATAGTTTCCAAAACAATGGCGAACAAGCGGCCGATACGGCCCTAAGGGCGGCCATAAACATTCCCCCAACCTTGAAAAAAAATCAGGGTGACACGGTCTCGATCTTCGTCGCGCGGGATTTGGATTTCTCAGGAATCTACCAGCTTCATATGACTGGTGGATCGGTGAAACGTCGGCATCTGCGCTAATGCACAGATAGCCAAAGCTGCGAGATGCATCCAATGGAAGTAAATCCGCAATTGCGCGCCCTTCTTAACCCAGTCTTGCAATGGCTCGATGACCCGAGGACTGAAGAAGTTGCCATAAACGGACCGGGAGAAGCCTTTGTACGCCAAAGTGGCGTCTTCACGAGGTTCGCCGCACCGTTCTCTTATGATGATCTCGAAGACATCGCCATTCTAGCAGGGGCATTGCGAAAACAAGATGTCGGCCCCCGCAACCCTCTTTGCGCTACCGAGCTCCCAGGTGGCGAGCGGATGCAAATCTGCTTGCCGCCAACGGTACCCTCTGGCACCGTGAGCTTGACAATTCGACGACCGAGCAATCGTGTCTCTGAATTGGGGGAAGTCTCGGCTCGCTACGATGTTCGTCGATGGAATCAGTGGCAAATCCGGACGCAGCGACGAGATCAACTAGACGAAGCGATTCTGCGCGACTACGACAATGGCGATCTGGAATCATTTTTACGTGCATGTGTTATCGGTAAGCGGACGATGTTGCTTTGTGGGCCGACCGGAAGCGGCAAGACCACGATGAGCAAGACCTTGATCAGTGCTATTCCGCGGGAAGAAAGGCTGATAACCATTGAAGATACGCTCGAACTCGTCATTCCACATGAGAACCACGTCAGACTGCTCTACTCCAAGAGTGGGGCAGGGCTAGGTGCAGTGACTGCGGAACAGCTGCTCCAGGCAAGCCTTCGGATGCGGCCTGACCGAATATTGCTCGGTGAGATGCGCGACGACGCGGCGTGGGCGTACCTGAGTGAGGTGGTCTCAGGCCACCCCGGATCGATTTCAACCATACATGGGGCGAATCCCGTCCAAGGCTTCAAAAAGCTGTTCTCACTTGTGAAGAGCAGTGTGCAGGGGGCATGCTTGGAAGATCGCACACTGATTGACATGTTGGCAACGGCAATCGATGTCATTGTTCCCTTCCGTGCTTACGGCGATGTTTACGAAGTGGGCGAAGTATGGCTCGCCGCCGATGCCCGCCGACGCGGTGAGACGATAGGGGATCTTCTAAACCAGCAATAGAGCCGCACGGAGGTCTGCTCGCGCAGATTTTAAAGCGTTACAAGTGTAGCGCGCTGCAGCAACTCCTGTCATCAATCTGAAACCTTCCGTTAGCATTTTTGTCATGCACGGCTTGGCCGAAATTTTGCCGAACTACCCTCATAGTGAGAGAAAATGATCAGGTTGAGGCTGAGACGTACATCCTCTGCTTGCACGAATCTATCGATTCTGCAGAATCCCATACGGAGGCGAACTGGTGAAACATGTTCTTGTCATCGATGACGATGCCGCGATGCGCCATCTTATTACCGAGTATTTAACGATTCATGCCTTAAGGGTCACCGCGGTATCAGATAGCCAGCAATTCAACCGGGTACTTGCATCAGAGACGGTCGATGTCGTCGTCGTGGATCTCAATTTAGGGCGTGAAGACGGACTTGAGATCGTTCGCAGTCTCGCCACAAAATCCGATGTTCCAATTATAATCATCAGCGGTGATCGCCTTGAGGAGGCGGATAAAGTGGTGGCGCTCGAGCTGGGAGCAACGGATTTTATCGCGAAACCTTTCGGAACGCGCGAGTTCCTAGCACGCATCCGTGTCGCATTACGCGTGCGACCGAATGTCATGCGAACCAAAGACCGGCGTTCATTTTGTTTCGCCGGCTGGACACTTAGTCTCAGACAGCGGCGATTGGTATCCGCACAAAATGGCGAGGTGAAGCTTACGGCAGGGGAATTCAATCTGCTCGTCGCTTTCCTGGAAAAGCCACGCGACGTGCTTTCCCGAGAACAGCTCCTCATCGCGAGCCGAGTGCGTGAGGAGGAAGTATATGACAGAAGCATTGATGTTCTCATTTTGAGGCTCCGCCGAAAGCTTGAGCAGGATGCAGCGAGCCCAAACTTGATCAAAACTGCCAGGGGTGCCGGCTATTTCTTCGACGCTGATGTGGATGTTTCCTATGGAGGTCTGATGGCGGCCTGAAGCAGCGACGCATATGCCTTTTTCGATCTGATCCTAGGACGCGGACTCGTTAATTGAAGCGATCCAGATTCTCGTCGCGGCAAGTTTGAGCCCGGCAAGGTAGTTGTCAGCACGTCTGTCGTATCGTGTTGCCAGACCACGCATCTGTTTGATGGTTGAAGAAACGCTCGATCAGATTGCGCTGGCGATAGACCCAACGGCTGAAACTGAAGGTCTGTTTTCGGTTGGCCTTGGCGGGGATGTTTGCCCAGCATTTGCGTTGCTTGGCGAAGTTACGGATCGCGTCGGTGTCATAGGCCTTGTCGGCAAGCAGTGTCGTTCCGGGCCGAATGTCACTCAGCAGCTTTTCGGCCATAGGAGCATCGGCGGCCTGACCGGCGGTCAATGCCAGTCGAACCGGCAAACCATCAGCATCGACGAGCGCGTGGATCTTTGTCGTCAGGCCGCCACGCGAACGTCCCATGCAAGGATCGGCAGATCCCCCTTTTTTTCGTTTGCACCATGCTGGTGAACGCGGACGCAGGAAGAATCGATCATGACGATCTCTCCGGCATAATGCCTTGAAACAGCGCCGGGAAGGCGATCCCAGACGCCTGCCTTGCGCCAGCGAGAGAAGCGATTGTAGAGCGTCGTGCGCGGACCATAGCGCTCCGGTACATCACGCCAGGATGAACCTGTCCGGAAACGCCATAGGATACCATTGATCACCCGGCGGTCATCCACGCGCTCAACTCCACGGCTGTTGGTCGGCAGCAAAGGGGCGATAACCGCCCATTCCTCGTCGGTCAGTTCGTGACGGCGCATAACAATCTCCTTTCCAGGAAATTGAATCACACAACGTCATCAACATGAACCCCGTTATGGGGACACAGCCTAGAGTGAGCTGGCTGTGTTGTAGCTGGGTAGGGGCTGCCTCATTGCCTGCTGTCGAATACAATACCGCCGTCAAGTGACCGGCCTCATCATATTAGCGTTCTTTTCTTATCTTCTCTTCGGCAAAGAAAGATGCAAGTGCGGCCGTAGCCAGTTTGTGGCCAAAAGCCCTGGCGGTCTCCAATCTCAATGGATCAAAGTGATTGCGTGCGACTTCTAACAGCGATACCGGGAACATGCGAGAAGTCAGGACAACGATAGGTTTTTCGACTACTTTTGAGATCGGGTAGCTTTGAGGCCCCGTGCTAAATGATCCGTCCGCCAACATGTTCTCAAAATCGGCGAGCGCACGGCGCAAGATCATCTGCAGCGCCTTGGTAGCGCTGTACTGCAGAATCAAGTTGTCATATATCTTCGATACCTCAGGAGCGGGGGGGCGTGCCGAAAGAAAGACCTGGACTTTTTCCGGCGGCGCAGTCGAACTCAAGGCGTCCGCCGTTAGCATTGATTGCCGATCGAAGTTGTCACGACGTTTGGCGGCGATAGGAGGCGCTGGTCGTTTTTCCTTTCCGGCTCTTTCAGGTAATTGCGAAGGCGCCAAGTTTTGCGAGGAAAGAGCTGGGATTGGGTGAACGATCGGTCGCGCGGCAGCAAGCCGTCTTGCTTCACCGACAGACAAAGCAGGTTTGCGGATCCCCATCTTCAATTCCCCAAGGTATCGCCAATCAATTCTGAAATTGTTACGAGTTCCTCCATCGCAATTCTGAGGTTCCGCTCAAGGAGGCGCATCGTCGGATCATTTGTCGTGTTCAGCAATGTGAGATGCAACATGCCACGCTCTTTCATTGCAGCGAACGCGTCTCGTTCATGCATTGGAGATTGTACGACAGGCAGATTCACCAGCATGTCTGACATCGCGCGTTGTGACGTGGTTAATCGGCCAACCGGGACTCGCTGGCGTAACACGGCGGTCGGAATCACTAAGTTCTCGCTCAGCAGCAGCTCGACAACATAACGATATGTCGAAAGTGCCTCATCGATATCCAGCGGCGTTAACATTGTCGGGATCAGAAGCAGGTTTGAGCTAGCGATGATTGTGTTATTGAGCTCGCTCGAACCACCATGCGTATCGGCCAGCGCATAATCAAATTCCTGAAGCTCGGCGTCCTCATAAGCCGCTTCAAGAAGCGACATTTCTTCTGCAGCGTACACCTCGCAGGATGTATCCCAGGTGTTGCTACGCATCGCGTTTTCTTTCCATCGCGTTAACGGCCGGTTCTCGTCCGCATCGAAGAGAGCCACTCTTTTGCCGTCTCTTGCAAACGCAGCGCAAAGGCCCATGAGCGCCGTGGTTTTGCCGGCGCCTCCTTTAAATGAGCAAAATGTCAGAAGTTTCATAAGTTTATCCTGGCGACGTTGTGAACGAAAGTGCGTCTGTATCATTGTTTGTATGTGTGACTGTCTGTATAGCGAAATTATCAGGAGTATATTTCAATTGCATTGAAGGATAGTTGCAAATGTAACTATATAGATCCGAATATGAACAGTATATTCTTGAATTTATTCTGTTGGCGGCTAGGCTCCCTCAGTCTCAACTGGAGAATTTCACTCCGGAACAAATCCAGATCATTCCGTTTTCTATGGAGCAAGCCATGTCGCAAAGCGAAAAATCCACTTCAAGTGACATTGTCGACCGGCGTGAAGGCCCGAAGATTGAAGGTTTCAAGGTCGTTAGCACTCGTTTGCGATCGTCGGAATATGAGAGCTTCTCTCGCCAAGCCCGTCTGCTGGGGCTCTCCGACAGCATGGCCATAAGAGTTGCGGTTCGCCGCATTGCCGGCTTTCTCGAAATCGATGCAGAGACTCGTCAGATGATGGAAGCCATTCTTCATTCAATAGGAGCACTCTCAAACAACATTGCCGCGCTGCTGTGTGCCTATGCTGAAAATCCGACAACGGATTTGGGCGCTCTGCAAGCTGAACGAAACGCTTTCGGTAAATCGTTCGCTGATCTCGACGGTTTGCTCCGTTCCATTTTGTCCGTATCACGGCGACGGATCGACGGTTGCTCCATGCTGGCGGACGCCTTGCAGCATTAACGTAGCACTTGGGGGAATCTGTTGGATGCCCGATCGGTCTCAAGTCATCATCCGCATTGTGCCGGGAGGTGGGACGAAGACCCTCCAACAGATTATCAACCAGTTGGAGTATCTATCTCGGAAGGGCAAGTTGGAGCTGCAGCGTTCGGCCCGACATCTCGATACTTTCGTACCACCGGATGAAATCCGCGAACTCGCCCTAAGCTGGGTTCAAGAAACCGGGACTTATCACGAAAGTCGGCCAGACGAGGAAAGGCAACAGGAGTTGACGACCCACATTATTGTAAGCTTCCCTGCCGGTACAAGTCAGGTAGCAGCTTATGCAGCGAGCCGGGAGTGGGCAGCCGAGATGTTTGGGTCAGGCGCAGGGGGAGGCCGATACAACTATCTTACAGCCTTTCACATCGATCGCGATCACCCACATCTGCATGTGGTCGTTAATCGTCGCGAACTTTTGGGGCACGGCTGGCTGAAAATATCCCGGCGCCACCCCCAACTGAATTATGACGCCTTGCGCATTACAATGGCCGAGATTTCACTTCGTCATGGCGTCGTCCTCGAGGCGACGAGCCGAGCTGAGCGCGGCATCTCGGAGCGGCCGATGACTTTTGCCCAGTATCGACGCCTGGAGCGGCAGCAGGCCAATCAAATTCGTTTCGAGGATATTGATTTCGAAGAATTCTCGCCTGGGGGAAACGACGGAGAACCGGATCAATCTTTTAATTCTTCGTACGGTTCGCTGCCTCAAAACGTGTCAGAAAACTTGCGACGAAACGGCGGTCTGCAATCGGTGTCTGAAGTACGTTCCCGGGCACTGATCGGATCGAACGGCAACGGTGTCACGCCCGATCGTGTATCATCTGGAAACGATTCCCGTTCTCAATCCGGCAGCGATAAAGCCTTTGTGGACGATGGCAACTTGAGGAACGGCCCTCTCACCATCGCCGGAGACGGCCAGGATCTTGAAGGCCGTTCTGGCATGCATCGTTTGGCAACCGAACCCGTCACGCACACAACAAGCGAAGATGATGTTCGGCAACGGCCTCATCGAAAACGGCCTCGCGGTGATGAGGAAGAGCAGAGCGGCGCAAAACTGACCAGGGTAGACGGAATTCGGACGGGAGTGACAATCAGCGCCGTACCGGTTGCCCAGGACGATCCGATTACATCGCCGATCCAGCCCCCTGGATCAAATCCGTTGGATGACCCGGGGCAGACCAACATCGCTACGGACGCATTGCCTCCGACAGCCGATCGCCGGCAGCAGGGAGAGCCAAATTCTAAGCGTCCTCGTGATGATGACGCCGAGCCGAGCATTCGTAAGCGGTCAAGGGACGGGCGCAGCCAAGGGGATGAGGGAAACAGAAGGTAGAAAAGGATCGATCATGGCAGATGAAGAATTTCGTCGAGACTTCAGCCGCTCCGCTACGTTGAACTCGAATAACGAAGGCGCTACAGGCGCACCAATCCCGGATACATCGGTGTCGACTGCCTTCCGACAAAACCGCAGAGAACACTTAACGACCAGTTCCTTACGGCCATTAATTACTGGTGGGGCCGGCGACCTTCCAGGCACTTCCCCCGAAAATCAACGGCCGACAACCCATGCCCCGAATACAGCAGAAATACTCCCGGTGAGATCAGCCGAAGCTCCGGCTGGCCAATCAGCGGTCTTTCCGAGGAGCAAGGGGTATTTTCGTACGGCCATGCAATACCTGCGGGAGATTGAAATGCAGTCCACTGCCAGGGCGGACCACGAGGCGACGTCGTCGTCACGTTTTGGCAAGGGGGAAAGAAAGCAGCTGCGCGAACACGAGCAAACCGGTGATCAAAGTGAATCAATGGCGAAGCGGAGTACCAGCTCGGGAATGCAGGTGGGAACTATTGCCGCGTCTTTGGCTATGAAAGATAGCTCGACCGCGACGCCGGCTTCGCAAGGGCCGCACCGGTCTGGGATGGAGCTGGATAATATCGAAGGGACTGGAGAGAGCCGTACGCAATCTCAGCACGAAATTGCGACACAACCTATTGCCACAAGCGCTTTTGGTTCAGGTCATGATGTGATCATTCCTGGAGAGGGCCAGCCTGAAGAAACATTCGACGGCGCACCATATTGGATGGTAGAAAGCGGGGATAGCGAGACCAATAGCCTTCCGTCGATCCAACAAGGCTTATCTTGGCCAGGGTTAGATGACCTTGATTTGCTCGCCGACAGCAGTTCACCGCTCAGTACTCAGGTTGTTCCTCCTGACGTAGCCGCTACGAATTTAAGCACTGAGGCAGGGTCCGCCAGCGTCGAAAGCACCCAAATCCTCGCCGACAGTGCCTATTCCGACGACGCGACCGAAACCGGTGGCCAAACAGCTTCAGGATCGATCCATGAAGGTTCAGTTCGTTCGCTTGGCTCACCGGAGGAACGCTTCGACGCCTTTCCCGAGTTGACCGACGAGGACTTGGCGCAGATTGACGCATTCTCGCGAGCCCGCTCTCCTTCGAGGCGAGATGCTGCGCACGCTATTCATGCGGTCAGCTTGGATGATGCCTTCTCACGCAAGGATCTTGCCGCGGGCCACGACGGCCGGCTTACGAATCCTGCGTTCCGTCAGGAGGCTTCTCTGCAGGAATCGAGCCCATCAGAAACGAAGTCCGACGACTTCCCGGAATTAACCGACGAGGACCTGGCACGGATCGACGCACTCTCCGAAGCCCGCTCAACTTCGAGGCTGGATGTTGCACGCACTATTCATGCGGTCAGGTTGGAGGCCTCTCGGCAGGACCCGAGCCCATCAGAAATGAAGTCCGACGACTTCCCCGAATTGACCAAAGAGGACTTAGCCCGGATCGACGCACTCTCTGGACCCCGCCCGACTACGGGGCGGGAAGGTGCGAACACTATTCAGCCAGTCAGGTTGGACGATGCTTTCTCAGCCGAAGATTATACCGTGGGCCGCGGCGGCCGGCATACGAATCCTGCGTTCCATGAGGAAGCTTCTCGGCAGGACCCGAGCCCATCAGAGATGAAGTTCGATGGCTTGCCGGAGTTGACCGACGAGGATCTGGTAAGGATTGACGCAATCTCTGAACCGCGCTCGAAGAGATCTCGCTCCGAGCAGGTTGTCGGGGGAAAATCTCATAGGCTCAAACTGAACGAGGCTATCGAGGAGGCGGGCTCGCCCACTACCGTTTCGGGAACAAGCGCCGCCAGGGCGGCACCTATCACGCTCGAAAGCGGAGTACCTAGGTTGCCGCAGGCTACCCATACGGAACTTCCTGGCTCGGACGTTGCGGGTCCACTGCGGATCGGGAAGGCGTCGTGTGCCGATATACGGCGAGATGTTTCGGATAAAGGGAAACGAAAAGTCTCGTCAGATTATCAGATTCAGCAAGGTCCTGGCGCGTCCTATGCTTACCAGCCGCGACGCATGCCGACGGAAGCGATTTTCGATGCTGAACGGCTTGGTGACGAAGTGCTCATCGGGAATGAGCCAGTTCCGCGGTGGCCTTACCCCTGGGAGCACGTTGTTCGTTTTGAAACAGGCAAGCAGCTCTTCGAAAGATTGCAGAAGTGGCCGACTGCGGAGGAGTTGGAAAACAGTGTGATCCTCGTCAAAGCGGATAGCGCGCAACGATCCTATATGCCCCGAAATCAGCTGCTCTTGCATCTCGGATCCGAAAAGTATTACGAACGAATGAAAGCGCTCGGTCTATCCGATAATACCTTCAGCGGATTGAAGTCCGATAGCAAATATTTTTATGATACACCTGCTGGACCACGGGTAAGTGAACATGATTATGAGTTCCCGCGGCAGGCAGGCGTGCATAATCCAGAGGTGATGGTTCAGCATCATAGCGGAACCTTCTTCGCGTTTTGGCCAAAACTTCTCAGGCTGGAAAAGCTTGCGACAGTAACGAATACGTATGGCGCGGAAAATGTTTGGCTCAAATCGCCAGCCAATGCTTACATGACGCCGGAAACCTATAATTCCAAGGTTGCGAACGGCGCCGAAAACCTTTTCATCGAGTTCCTACGTCCCGCTCCTGTCCACGACCACCTGCGGGAACCTGGAACTTCAAACGCAAAAACTGTTGACGGACGAAACGAAGATCGCGCGCAACAGGCCGACCGGTTAGCAGATCAGTCGATGGGCCGGAACGGGGACGGCCGTGACGCGCAGGGTGGTAAGAGAACCTTGGAACCGCGCGTGCGCGAAAGGTATGGGCTGTAGATCCAGCTGCCCGTAAAGCAAACAGCCGTCCAATAGGATAAACGGAGCGTGGTCACGTGATGAATTCAGGCAAGTACACGCCAATAGGCCTGGCTGCGAGCATAGCATGTTCATTGGCCGTGGGGTTTTGTGCGGCCAGTCTCTATGTCACATTTCGCCATGGCTTTACGGGCGAAACGATGATGACTTTCAACGTTTTTGCGTTCCTGTACGAGACACCGCCTTATTTGGGATACGCAAGTCCTACGTTCTATCGCGGACTAGCCATCATCGTTGCGACGTCAACGCTCGTGTTGCTATGCCAACTACTGTTATCGATGCGCGAGCGCGAACATCACGGCACTGCTCGCTGGGCCGGCTCCGGCGAGATGCGGCACGCCAGGTACCTCCGGCGCTACAGTCACGTCACGGGTCCCATCTTCGGCAAGACATGTGGACCACGTTGGTTTGGCAGCTACCTAAGTAACGGAGAACAACCTCACAGCCTTGTTGTCGCGCCAACTCGCGCTGGTAAGGGTGTCGGCGTCGTTATCCCGACGTTGCTAACCTTCAAGGGCTCAGTAATTGCCTTGGATGTGAAAGGCGAGCTATTTGAACTCACATCGAGGGCGCGTAAATCAAGTGGCGACGCGGTTTTCAAGTTCTCGCCCTTAGATCCAGAGCGGCGAACGCATTGTTACAATCCCGTGCTGGATATTGCCGCGTTGCCGCCCGAACGGCGCTTTACAGAAACGCGCCGCCTCGCTGCGAATCTCATCACAGCCAAAGGCAAGGGAGCCGAAGGTTTCATCGACGGGGCACGGGATCTTTTCGTAGCAGGCATATTGAGTTGCATTGAGCGCGGCACACCAACGATCGGTGCCGTTTACGATCTGTTTGCTCAGCCGGGTGAAAAGTACAAACTATTTGCGCAACTCGCGGAGGAAACACAAAACAAAGAGGCTCAGCGTATCTTCGACAATATGGCGGGGAATGACACCAAAATCCTGACATCCTACACATCGGTGCTCGGCGACGGCGGACTCAATCTTTGGGCCGATCCACTCGTTAAAGCGGCTACAAGCACCTCGGATTTTTCCGTCTACGATCTGCGGCGGAAGAGGACTTGTATTTATCTTTGTGTCAGCCCGAACGATCTCGAAGTCATAGCGCCCTTGATGCGTCTTCTCTTCCAGCAGGTTGTATCAATCCTGCAGCGATCGCTGCCACTTGGAGATGAACGGCACGAAGTTCTGTTTCTCCTCGATGAGTTCAAGCACTTGGGCAAGCTGGAAGCTGTGGAGACGGCAATTACGACGATCGCCGGCTACAAGGGCCGCTTCATGTTTATTATTCAGAGTCTTTCGGCTTTGACAGGAACTTATGATGAAGCTGGTAAGCAAAATTTTCTCAGCAATACGGGTGTGCAGGTATTCATGGCGACTGCTGATGACGAGACGCCCAACTACATTTCCAAAGCTATCGGCGACTACACATTCCAGGCTCGCTCAACGTCGTACAGCCAAGCGCGCATGTTTGATCATAACATCCAAATCTCCGACCAAGGAGCACCGCTTTTGCGCGCCGAACAAGTCCGCCTACTCGACGACGATTATGAAATAGTCCTTATCAAAGGCCAACCTCCCCTCAAACTGAGAAAAGTGCGATATTATTCGGATTTCATATTGAAGCGAATTTTCGAAAGCCAACACGGTTCCCTTCCCGAGCCCGCATCTTTGATGTTGCCGGGAGACACAAACCTCGTTGAAGGCAAGCTCGACCAGGGAACAGCCGATACAACTTCGCAAAAACCGGTGCAGATTGAAGAGAACGACCATGGGGAAGTCGTTTCCCCCCAAAACAGAACTGTGGCTGATGGAGTAATGCCAATAGAAGTTCGCCCCCGTTCAAACGAAGTTGATGACGAGCGGGAATACCAAGGCGCGGACGCCGCAACCTCTGAGAAGCTTCCGGAAATTGCTCCGGCTCTTTTGGCGCAGCGCGAACTCCTCGACCAGATCATTTCGCTCCAGCTACGAGGTAGAACAGCCTCCGGCACTTGAAGCTCGATGTGATACCGCTTCGGATCGAGTCTTGTTAGCGCCGTCAGATGTCCCGTTTCGGGAATGCATTACCAACGTTGAAGGTTGCCAATTGATGAGACATCGCCATGAAACCGTCGGGAAGCTCAAAAACTGGATACGCCGGGTCGGCTAGATCCTCGCCCCAGGTTCGCGCAGGGGTTACGCCTGTCCTTCATCCCAAAGAGCCTTGGAACCGTTTTGCTTGCTCCCCATCTGACGGCCAAATGGATCACCGGGAAAATTTATCTGCGCAATTCGCTTACGATGGAATGAGACTGGGCGCAGCCGAGCGGTCCGCGTACGAGACATGGGATAGAGCGGACCGGCCGAGTTGGAAAGACCTGATACTGAGCGCTCGCCTGAACGCGATTGACAGTTTCGCTTGGAATGTCGATGTCGGAGAAAGTACCTCTTCAACTTTTGTTTATGATGGTGTTCCTCTGGCGGAAGGGGAACGGCATGCCTACGAGGAATGGGTGGAGCCGGGACAGCCCAGTTGGCAACAACTCGTTGTGAACGCGCGTATTGAAGAGCTAAACACCTCTGCTGCAATTCCGAATGAGTGTAGTCCCCTTCAAGAGGAATTCCGATCGGAGGCGCCTAAGCGTAAGCGGACAAGCTCCATTGGTCAAAAGAACGGTTTCCCTGAACCATTCGAATTTGATGGGATGAGACTCGGCTCGCCTGAGCGCGAAGCATATGAGAATTGGAGTAAACCGCAACCGCCATCCTGGAAAGACCTGATAGTTGACGCCCGTCTTGACGCAATCGACACCTCCACCTGGCTCAACGAATCAAATGACACCTCGGTCTTCGAGTACGAAGGCGTCCCGCTTGGGGAGGGGGAACGCCTAGCATATGAAAAATGGCTCGAGCCCGCGCAACCAGGATGGGAAGACCTGGTTGTGGACGCACGCGTTGCGGAATTGCACCAGTCTGCTCCGACGTGGTGCGAACACCAACCAGGCAACGACGTTTCTTCCAACGAGTCCGGGCGCATCTCGGGCGTCCCAATTAACGCCGAGCAGGTGTCGCGTGCGTTCTTCGTGTACGATGGAGTGGCGCTCGGAGCAGCCGAGCGCGCTGCGCATGATCGTTGGAGCAGGCCGGACCGGCCCACCTGGGAAGATCTTATCATAGTCGCGCGCCAAGCTGCTATCGAAGGCGGTGCCGTTTCGAATGGGATGATCGGGAAGACATCTTCCTCAGTCTTTTTATACGAGGGAATGTTGCTTGGGGATGCGGAGCGTCAGGCGTACGGACGGTGGAGGCAGCTAGCCCAGCCGCGGTGGCAAAATCTGGTGGTGAACGCGCGCCTGGCAGAGCTCGACCCGGCGGCCTGGATTCCCGATGAACATGATCCGTCTGAGGATGGCGGGGCGACTGGTCTTCTGTCGCAAGCAAGCACGACCAATAAGTCCCGCCTCAGTTTAGGTGATCAACCGGAAGCGCGCTCGCCTAGTCTCGCACGTGAGCCAGCACAACAGCCGACTCACGTGCAAAACCTGACGTGCGCACAATTGGAAGCAAGACGTGCTCTATATTTCGGGCCCTCTGGGAGGGATGCAGACCAAACCGCCAGCATCGCCGACAGTAATCGCCTCGACGAGGTAAGCAAAGTTAAACGGCTGGGTGCCAAGAGCCGTCGAGGCGCTAAAGCAACGGCCTATGACGTAATTTCAAGTGCGGAAAGACTGTCGTCTCACGAGGGTTGTTTGACGGTTCAGTCCACTCAGCCAGAAAAAGCCGCTTGCTCGAGAAGCGACAATATCGGCACTTATGGAAGTCGAAAAAACGAACGAGCTCGGCTTGCGACCGAGACCGGGAAATACGAGTCGGAGCATATTTTCGGGTTCAAGGTTGTCCACGATACCCTGCGCTCGACCAAAGAGGGCCGGCGGCTGGAAAGGCCTATGCCCGCCTATCTCGAATGCAAGGAACTTCATCGACAACATGTTGGTACGGGAAGGGGGCGGACCCGACTGGTGGGGCGCGGCTGGCCAGATGACGCAAGTTACCGCTCGGATCAAAGGGCAACTCTATCGGACCCTGTTGCGTCCACGGAAGGTGCAACGGCGTCAAACGGGTATCAATTAAACCAGCTAGGCTACGCACACCAGCTCGCTAACGACGGGCTGCAGAGCGAAACGCCAGATGGGGTTATCATGCCGCTTCAGGTCGCGACTACTAGCTACAACTATACGGTAAGCCGCGATCCGGTACTTTCTCCGCCCAGTAAAGAGCAAGCTCCGGAATTGTTGCACCTTGGGCCACGTGGCCAGACAGAAGCTGTACTCGCTCGCGAAACAGCATTGACAGGAAGATGGCCAACACGCGAGCGTGAGCAGCAAGTCTATCGAGAGTTTTTAGCCCTTTATGACGTCAAGAAGGACCTGGAGGCCAAGACACTTGGGTTGCGGAAGAAAAAAGCTGCGCTTGTTTCCGCGTTGAACCGGACTGCCGCCTCAATAGGCACTTCACCCTTGAAAGCCCAATCGTCGAGCGCAGAAGTTGAAAAAGCAACTCACGAGTTTGATGAACGACGGGTTTATGATCCGCGCGATCGCGGTCGGGACAAAGCATTACAACGGTGACAAAGCTGGAGATGACCATCGTTAGCGGACTTTGTATCGATGCTTAAAAATGATGGTTCAGCATTTGAACCGCAGGCTGTACTGCTACTCTTTGAAATCCCCCGCAAAAAACGCGCCGTAGTGCAATCGATCGCCAGGGCCTGAATTTCAGTTGAAACACGATGTCCATTCAACGCCTTAAGCGCAGGTGTTAGACTTCGCATATCCTTGATCCGCGTTGGAGTGTGAGTTATGCTCGAAGACGGCCAGAAAATGCAGGAACGCGAGCTTTCGGTCCTCGGTGGTGATAAGACCGAAAGTGCAGCCACCTTACCGAATGACATTTTGGTGGAAGTTGCCAAACATCTGCCGACCGACGATCCAGTCGAAACGGCAGCCAACCTCACAAGCTTTAAACTTGCGAGCCCGTCGGTTCGGGCATCGGTCGATCAGAGCGATGTCGGAACGTTCCACCGAAGCGTAAATCGACTGGGTGCCTCAAGCAAGGCATTGTATGACCTGGCTGTACCCCGGAACGGCTTTGCCGAGTATCCGAACTATCCGGAACCGGACCCTGCTGGCGAGTTTGCGCTGGCGAGCCAGCGCATCAGGACAATTGGTCCAACTTTGAAGTTCCAATCGCCCGCCAGGAAAACAGCGATCGTCAATCACATTCTCAATATGTCGGAAGGCGGTGAGCAGGCGGAGGCGATTATGTCGATGACGTCCCATTTGAGTGACCTCGAGAGGGCCGACAAGAGACGCCTTATCGACAGAGCAATTGAATACTTCAAGGTAGACGGGCCTATCAACTACGACAGTCGCCATTATGCAGCCTACGCGATTGCAGCGGCGCACAACCAGTTGGAACTCGAACACAAGTCACAAATCTTCGATGCAATGGCGAAGAGACCCCAGCTTGCGAGACTCTACGCCGACGAACGCATCCATGCGCAGGAGCATTTGGGGCTTGCGTCGACATCCGAAGGTCCGCACGAGCGGAGCAATAAACAACTGGCCACGGACATTCTTCAGATCGAACAAAAAATCCGCACTGAGCTCCTTCCCGAAACTCTCAGTGCTCACGACCAGATGGTAAAAGCGGAAGGAATCGCTGGATCGATTGAGAAGGCTTACCGCGATGCTCGCGCGAACTTAACCCGGGCACCGCGAGGGAGGTCAAATTCTGATCTCAGCCGGTAGAACTTGGTCTGAATATTCGATTATTTCTCCGACGAAAGCACTTGGTTGACGAGCGAATTTTTAAACGAGCATCGATAAAGCGTGCACAGGGAAGGCCCACCTAATGGTCAGTATAAATAAAAAAGCCCCGCAGAAATCTTCTACAGCGACCACGCGCAATTCTGATGAACGCCTGGTTGATCAGTTAGGGCAGGCGTACCTTGTGGAACGCGAGGCGCAGGAAAGGCGCGCGCGACTTGAAGCGCCGCCGGCGTTGAAAAAATATGCCTCGAAACTGCAACTCCTCAATAAGCTCGATGCAGATTTCCGTGGTGTGATCGCCCACAAGCCGTTTCGCAGCGAGCAACTGCGGGTCGATAGCAATGGAGAATTGACCCATAGTCGGGGTCTCATAAAAAAGAAGAAGAAGGTTTTCATTCGAGATCAAACAACTGGCTCCCTTCGGCTTATTCACTACGAGAGGTCTGACTGGAATAGTGTCCGTCGCTATGACTACGACCAGAACGGCGTGTTGAGCGAGAAACATATCAAAAGCAAAGCCGGTGCCTTCGAAGAAAAATGGGAGCGGGACGAAAACGGTGAACTGATGCGCACCCGATACATCGATCGGCGCAGACTTACTGGACGGGCGTTGCATCCCATTTCCGAGGAAATCGGACGTCCTTATGAGAGTGGCCTGGAGAAGAGGCTTTATCGCGTTTTAACGCGTCGGGAGGGCTCCCAACAAAAGACTTTCGAACGCGATGACAAGGGTAATCTGGAGCTCATTGCAAGCAAACGGATGGGCTATTCGATGTCTTCACAAAAGGCACCGGATCGACAAACATCTAGAACAAGTATCCGCAAGCTTGGCGGAGCTTTCAGTGAATCATATAGATCCCGGCTGGATAAGGACGGCCACGAGTTAGGTCGGGATGTCTCCGCACATCGAAGCCTCCTCAACAAGCGTTCAGCCGTCTACGATGACGCTACAGGGGAGCTAAAGAGCAGCAAGCACACGTTTGGGAAGATATACAAAGCGGAAGCGACATACCTGAACGCCGAAATCAAAGAGGTCTCCAAAAAAATCCTCGGAGTTACGGTCGGTAAAGAATTGAAGACATTAAGTGGACGCGAACTCGAGGCTCAAGTATTACGTGCCGCGGAACGTGCCCTCCATAAACAGGCCTGGCAGCACCCTTCAGCTAACCCCTCGCGGTCGCAGCGGGAAAATACCAACAGTCATCTTGGAAACGAACTTGATGGGCCGCTCGAATCGGATATGACCGTCGTCCATCAAGCCGGATCCGGGTTCGTCGGCGACGATCGCCACGTTCATGATGGCGGTGGATCCAGGTTGAATGAATTGCACGAATCGCGATCGTCGAATGATAGGGAAAAGCTTAGTTCGCCGAGAGCCGAAATTTGCGACCGCTCGATGAATCGGGATCGCACCGGCTCAGGTACTTTGTCGCGATGATAGCTAAACTAGGGGGGCACACACCGAGTTGTCAAGTCGCCCCCCGGCAAATGAGCTCATCCCTGCTGCCATATTCCCAAACTACCAACGTTTCGCGTCAAAATGATCACTGAGAAATCCGTGCCATCCCCGAAAATAACTGCCACGAGTGTCTCATCGAAGCCCACCTGCCGTGTCGTGCGGCCCGGCAGCACCTATGCCGGAAAACAGGGTCTCAATTATTTCGAAGGGATTGCGGCCGAGACAGTGGGCTCGACGGGGATCTGCATGCATCTTTTAACCATACCGCCGGGCGCCCGCGCCAAGGCGCATTTGCACGCCTCGCATGAGACAGCGATCTATGCGATTTCCGGAGAGACGCATTGCTGGTTCGGCGACCAGCTGGAAGAACACGTCATCGTTCGCGAAGATGAGATGTTCTATATTCCGGCTGGCGTTCCGCATCTTCCCGCCAATCTCAGCGACCGGCCGGCGACAGCGGTCATCGCCCGCACCGACCCGAAGGAGCAGGAAAGCGTCGTCCTGTTGCCGGATTTGGAGGGGTATGTGCCGCGTTGAACGCCACCCGGCGGACCCAACCTGGTGCAATGCTACGAGTCAGTTTACTGTAGGGTAAGCATCCGGTGAAGGCCGCAGGTTAGGCTGCTTTAGCTTTCAATCCGTGCGGCTGCCAATTCCACGGAAGCAATTGCTCGAGCTTACTGATTGGCGTGTCGGCGATGCGGGCCAGGAGGTCAGCAAGCCAAGCCTGCGGATCGACGTCGTTGAGCTTGGCACTTTATGCCGACCGGCGAACTATGCCTATTAATCAAGTTTTTTCCAACGTTTCCGGCAGCATAGCGGTCGCCCAGTCGGCATAGCTTAGGGTCTCTCCGTCGCAATTGACGCGAAGGAGAGGACACATGAACACAACTGACTATTTGAATCGCAGCGCCCTATATCGGAAGCTGCTCCACGGTCCGTATCGGGAGTTTGCGCGTGTTTACGCCGCCAGCATGTCGAAAGAAGGCTTGGGTCGGCAATGCACGTGGCGCTCGCTGAGCCTGTTTCGAGACCTGATGGACTGGCATGTTGGCAATGGATATGCCCCGCAGGATTTGAGCGAAGCTTATGTCGATCGTTTTCTTGAGCATCGCTTCAAACACTGGAGTCCCGATACGGGCGACCGATCGGCACTCCGACGCGTGCTTTCAGCGTTACGGGAAGAGGGCTTAATACCAGGTGCGCTTCCGGTTGAGCGCACTGAGCACGAGCAGATCGTCGATGTATTCGGGGCATATCTCTCGAATGAGAGAGGGCTCGCCGCCTCGACGGTGGGGAGCTACAAGCTTCTGTCACTTCGATTTCTGCGGGAGGTCTGTCCTGCCGGCGCGAATGGGTTTGCAGCGCTCACCCCGGAGATTGTCATCGGGTATGTCGAACGACATGCGCTCGATGGCTCCGCCGACAGCGGCAAGGCAATGTGCGGAGTCGTGCGTGCCTTACTGCGCTACTTGCATTTGAAGGGCTTCATTTCGACGGCGTTGGCCGATTGCGTGCCATCCATCCGCCGCTGGCGACTTGCCGGCCTTCCAACCTTCCTGCCGCCAGAGAAGGTCCAGAAGGTTCTCGATGCCTGTGACCGGACGACGGCAATGGGACATCGGGACTATGCGGTTCTGATGATCTTGGCCAAGCTCGGTTTGCGCGCTAGCGAAGTTGCTACCCTCAATCTCGATGATATCGACTGGCAGTCGGGCACGATTCTCGTACACGGAAAGGGACGGCGGCAAGCGACTATGCCGCTGCGTCACGACGTCGGAACAGCTATCGTGGCTTATATCCGGCATGGGCGTCCCGCTTCGGCGTGTCGGCGAGTTTTCTTGCGAACACTTGCGCCGCACGTGGGCTTTGCCTCCGGCTGCGCCATCACGATGATCGCGAAGCAGGCACTCGAGCGGGCAGGCATTGATGGCTATGCCCATCACGGCGCCCATCTTTTCCGCCACAGCCTCGCGACCGACCTTTTACGGTCGGGTGCCAGCTTTGCCGAGATCGGCCAACTGCTCCGTCATCGAAGCATCGACAGCACAAGGATCTATGCCAAGCTCGATGTTGACAAGCTGCGTGGACTGAGCCTGCCCTGGCCGGGAGGTGTCCAATGAGCCGGCTTCGCACTGCCCTCAACCGCTATGTCGGCATGCGCCAAGGGCTGGGATACAAATATGATGGGCCGGCACGACGGTTGTCGGCATTCGTCACCTTCATGGAAGCCCGCGGCGCCGAGACCATCACGTCGGACCTGGCAATGCAGTGGGTGACGTCGATGGGCCGACAGCCGAGTTGGTCCATCCGCCTGGCTGATGTGCGCTGCTTTGCCCAGCACCTCAGTCATTTCGATCTTCTGACGGAAGTGCCACCGAGCGACGCAGTGCCGCCGGCACGGCGGACAAAGCCCTACATCTATAGCGACATTGAGATTCAGGCGCTGCTGGCGGCAGCACTGTCGCTGCCGCCAGCCAACGCCCTTCGACGCTGGACGTATCACTGCCTGTTCGGACTGATAGCGGTCGCCGGACTGCGCCATTCTGAAGCGCTCGGCCTGCTCCGGGCCGACGTCGATCTCGAGCAGGGCGTCCTCACTATCCGAGAGACAAAGTTCGGCAAGTCACGGCTGGTGCCGCTGCATGCCACGACAATCGCTGTCCTTACAAACTATGCTGCCCGACGCGATGCACACCTTGGCACGCCGCGCAGTCCCTATTTCTTCGTCGCCGAACAGGGCGGCAGATTGCTGCATCAATACGTGCACCGGGTGTTCTGGCGACTATCCCGGCAAATTGGTTTACGGCAGGAGGGGGATCGCGGTGGCCCGCGGGTTCACGATCTTCGTCACCGTTTCGCCGTCCAAACCCTGATCAACTGGCATCGCGCTGGCGAAGATGTGGAACGCGAGCTGCCGGTACTCTCGACCTTCCTCGGCCATGCCAATGTTCGCGACACCTACTGGTATCTGTCCGCCGCGCCGGAGCTGATGAATCATGCCGTTCGGCGATTGGATAAGCGGTGGGAGGTTCGGTCATGAGACGAACGAACGACTTAGCCGTGCTGATCGAGCGGTGGTTCACAGATCGGCTCATGAAGCATCGAGGTGTAAGTTCCAACACCATTGCCTCCTATCGAGACACGTTCAGGCTCCTGTTTGCGTTCGCGCAGGCGCGCCTTGGGAGGTCCCCATCTCAATTGACACTGCGGGATTTGGACGCTCCGTTCATCGGCGCATTCCTGGAAGTCCTCGAGACGCAGAGAGCCGCCTCGGTGAGGACCCGGAATCTCCGCCTCACAGCCATTCGATCTTTCTTCCGATATGCGGCGTTCGAGGAGCCGGCACATAGCGCCCACATCCAGCGCGTGCTCGCGATCCCCAGCAAGCGATGCGACAAGCGGCAGCTTCAGTTCCTAACCAGGCCCGAGATTGAATCGATCCTGGACTGCACGGATCGAAGCACGTGGCTGGGACGCCGCGATTACACTCTGCTATTGCTGGCCGCGCAAACGGGGCTGCGGGTTTCGGAAGTCATCGACCTCGACCGAGACTCGGTAATGCTCGGCCGCGGTGCGCATGTGCAATGCGTCGGTAAGGGCCGCAAAGAGCGAAGTACGCCGCTCACAAAGGTTGCACAGGAAGCCCTCCGGCGTTGGCTCAAGGAACCAGGGAAGCGAGGCGCAACGGCTCTCTTTCCGAATATGCACGGTGGCAGGCTCAGCGCCGACGGCGTGCAGGCACTGCTGAACAAATATGTCGCCAAAGCGCGCGAGCACTGCGTCTCCCTCCGCTCGAAGCGGGTGTCGCCCCACGTCTTGCGGCACAGCGCTGCCATGGAGCTACTACAGGCGGGCGTCGACTGCTCGGTCATTGCCCTGTGGCTGGGCCATGAGGCGATGGAAACGACGCTGACCTATCTTCATGCACATCTTGAACTGAAGGAATCGACACTCGCAAAGCTGAAGCCGTACGAACGCGCCAAGGCCGAGCGATTTCGACCAAACGACCGGCTTCTGGAATTCCTGAACGCCCTCTGAGCATGAGAACTATGCCGAGTGCCAACGACGGGTCTTCGACCAAAACGGCAAGAGAAGCGCGTTTCAACTGGTAAGTTGGAAGAGGTGCTCGGCATAGTTCGCCGGTCGGCATAAACCGCCTTATGCCGCGCGCGGCATAATGCTGTCATGATCAGTGTCGCCATGAAGGCGGCGCGATCGGCACCTCGATCCGATCCGGCGAAGAGCCATGACTTCCTCCCGAGAGCAAAGCCTCTCAGCGCTCGTTCGGCCGCGTTGTTCGTGAGACAAATCCTGCCCTCGTCGAGGAAAGACGTGAAGCCGTTCCAGCGCTTCAGCATGTAGTCGATCGGCTCGGCGACTGGAGAACTGCGCGACAGTTTTGCCCGTTCGGTTTGAAGCCAGCAGTGCAGTTCGCCGACAAGCGGCAGGCTGTCCTTGCGACGGCGCTCCAGGCGTTCCGCTGCGGCAAGCCCGTTGATCTGCCGCTCGATGTCGAACAGGGCATCGATCCGTTTGACGGCCTCCAACGCCATAGGCGAGATCGGTGCGGCGCGGCTGCCGCGTTTGGCATTCGTGGCGATGTCGGCCAGCACGAAGAACTTGCGCCTCGCGTGCGACCAGCAGAGCGCCTGCGTCAGCGGCCCCGGATCGCGGTCTACCTTGAACAGCGGATTGTAGCCGCCAATATGTTCTGCCGAACATATCGGGGGCTATGTTGCGGCCGTCCATATGTGGCCCTGCTGACCTATACCCTTTGTCAACTGAGTATTTGGGCCCGATTTGACGCAACATAAATCGCAAGTTTGGCAGCCGGACCTTTTCTCGTTTGGAGGTTCGACATGGATCACCCTTCCTTTTCCGACCAAGCCGCTGATGCCCTATTTACCGAAGTGCCATTTGCTGACGAGCGGAACCGCTATTTGCATCACTGCGCCACACTCGGAGCGAGACCCGAAGTTCTCAGGGTCAAACGCAACGAACTCCTGTGGATCGCGCGACATCTCGGTCCAGAGGCTGCGGCCGGCGTCGGCATGGCGGAGTTGTTGCCGATCGCGCAGGCTCGGCAGAATGTTCACGGTGCGGCTACCGCTGCACGTCGGGTCGTCGATATCGGGCGCCCCTGGCTGAAGTTCCTTGGCTGGTGGCGTGAGCCCACTGTCATATTGTCGTACCAGGCGCAACTCGACCGGTATGTTGGCTGGATGCGCGACGAACGCGGATTGACACCGTCGACGGTGGAACAATGGGGGCGCATAGCCGGCAGATTCTTGCTGTGGTGCGAACAGTCGAGCCACCGGCTCAAGGATTTGAAGGCAGAAGACATCGACAACTATATAGCGACCCAAGGGGCCGGACGCTGGGGTCGTGTCTCGATTGCATACATCGTCTCAGCCTTGCGCGGATTTCTTCGATATGCGGCAAAAGAGGCTTGGTGCTCAGACCGCCTGGTGTCGTCAATATCGCGGCCTCGGCTCTATCGACAAGAATCTCTGCCATATGCCCCAGACTGGTCGGACGTCCAAAAGATGTTGGCTGATGTCGATACCGACCGGCCCCGCGATATCCGAGACCGCGCGATCCTAATGTTGCTGGCGGTATATGGTATGCGGCGCGGCGAAGTAGCCGCGCTGCGGCTCGACCAAATCGACTGGGCGGGGCGAACGCTTCGGCTTTTCCGCTTAAAGCGCCGACAAGCCCAGATCTATCCGCTGGTGCCCTCCGTTGCGGAAGCATTGGCACGCTACGTGGACAGAGTCCGCCCGCCGTCGTCGTGCCGAGAGGTTTTCCTCCGGATGCAGGCGCCTCGACATCCCTTAGGGGCCTCCAGCATTTATAGCGTCGCCAATCGGCGATTTGTTGCGCTCAACTTTATGGACCGCCTCTTAAGGGCGGTGGAGCGTCGTGACCGGAAGAAGTTGACCGACGTGCAAGCCGTCAGCGGTTGCGCAAACGACGATGATATCCGTCTCCAGCGCAGTGTCTTGGCCCAATGCCTGATTTTATACAGCCGAGTTCAATAAGCGAAGTGGCGCACACTGTCATCAGAACTTTCCTGCCAACCGCCCGAGGTCTCCAAACGAACAAAACCGCCTTACAACGGGCCTTGCTTCAAGATATTACCGAAACGTGCTCCCTCATGAAAAGGTCGCGAATAGGTTGCGGCTATCATCGCTCTTGATCATGGCGCACCTCATAAGCGACCCAAGGCAAAGCACGATGTCGCCTTATGTGGGGTGGCAGGATATATTGTGGTGTAAACGAGCTAAGTACAAGAGCTTTGAAGCGATTTTTGAGCACGTTTTTGCTATATTACCAGATGGTGTCCGGGTATGTTTAAAAGTGATTAATACAGCCTATCTAATTACAATTTTTATTTAAGATATTAAAATAATAATAATATCCGCGCCTTTAAATAATAAAGGTGAAAATTTTATCGCCAATCGTCGTCGTGCAACAATACGTGAGCCTGCACTTATTTTCCAAATTATATAAATAGGAAATACAAGCAGATTGGAGCAATTAGAAAGGGCGCCAATAATATTCACTACTAACATTTTATAAAAAGAACAAATACATCTGTCGACTATGCCGTACGAGTTGGTCGGGCAAAGCGGAGACTCGCCACAAGTTGAAGTCGTGAGAGGCGATGGGCACATCGTCAGAGCTGAGTGCGGCATCGAGCTCGGAAAGATTGCGCCTGCCTATCTCTCCGAGAGCAGCGAGCAACGACGTTTCAGTGCATTCCTGTACTCGCTTTCCGAGATTGTACATGCCTCTGTGTTCGATGACTTGAAGAGGCAGAGTCTCTTCAAGACGTTCAAGGAGGTTCGGTACCGAGTGCCGGGCGAGACCTCATCCGCCGTGACACCATTTGGGAGATCCCATTCGAGCTTCCACTCGGGCCAACATGTGCCTTTCACGGGGAACGGTTTGCGCTGGCAAAGGATATCGTTTTCCATCGGTTTCGGAAGGCTGCCAGATAAATATGAGCTTTTCTAAAAAGGATTCTTGTAATAATTAATCCTTATCCGGCGGGAGTCTTAAGTACTTAATGATGTTGAAAGAATTTATATTAAAAATATTCTATTCTGAATTATTGATTAATTAAATAAAGTATATAAAATATAAATAATTTTCGGTGAAAAAGATTCCATAGTTATTTATTCAATAATGCAGTGGCTCATGGAGATATTATATTATTTCTGGCGTTGTGTATTGAAATAGTCGCCGGAGTGGCGGATCATAGACACTAAAATAGAAAAAACTAAGTAACAACTGAAGCAATTATGACTTCTTTCCCTTCCTACGGTGACTATGGATGTAATAGAACAGCGGCAGATCGGAGCGATCACTTGCTCAGATCGGGCAACAACACGCCGAGATCGCCAAGAATTGCAGAGAGAGCATCCTCATTCGGTATGGCGAAGACGTTGGTTCCAGTGGGCTTCGTCTCACGGGTACCGACCCAGAACGCGATACCATTCTCCTTGTTGCCAACAGCGGTCAGCATATCTTTATCGTTTTCGCCGTTGCCGCACGCTATATGTAGGCCGATCTCACGAGGGAGTAGATTGACATAAGCAAAATAGCCTTTGCGCTTGCCTGGCGTTTCCTCGGGCATAACGCAATGACCCTCGGGTACTGCGGTCGCCCGGAAAGTGCGTCCCCAGGAATGATCTACACGCGGAAGAAGCGATGAAAGCAGATCTCCGGCCGATTGGTAACGTGGATGAGAGTCCCACATCTGACAGCCATAGAAATGCTCCATCGGAATGTTGCGGATTTCTGGGTTGCCGCCAAATTCGCTCTCCATAACCGCATGAATGCGGCTCCAGTTGGGCAGGGGAACGGATTCAAAACGTTGACCTTTGAAGATTGTGACCGTTCCGTCATTCCCTTGAAAATCAATACCTGGAATGTCTTTGAAGGGCGAAGCAGCGATTTCGCCGCAGTGGCGAGCGGACGTCAGCAGTAGGTAATGTCCCTTCCGGGCGATCTTGGTCAAATTGTCGATGATATCGATGGCAGGATTAATTTCCCAGCACTGACGGTTTCGATCTTGCTTAAAGGCGGTGCCATCACCATCGAAGGCGAGCAGAACCCGGAGAGAGGGATCCGTAAGACCGCGTGCTACCCGTTCCGCGATATCCGGAATGACCTCAACAAGAGACATATTCAAAGCTGGTGTAAATACGATCTGAATGAAGCCTTAAATGTAACGCAGCGCGGCAAGCATTAGTTGACTTTTTGGTGAGAGAAATAACTCTTAGCAGGGATTAGTTGGCCAGCCATTATCAATGTGGGGCCAGGCTGACAATGTTTGCGTGCAAGGCCGGATTATGTCGATGTAGACCTGCAGACCCGTTGACTTCCTATAAACACCGCCAATCATCCACCTCTCCCTTTCCAAGGTCTTGCCTTTTTTGCCTTGCTACCATGCCAGCCAGCGACGCGATGTGCGCTGCCGCGGTCGCCTTCCCGGAGGGTAACTGGAAGAGAGAACTCGCTGCGCTGCAGATTTTGCATGATCCTGTAGATGTGATTACGGCCGCTGTCGCCAGAGGTCTTAGCGGCATATGTAATGTCGTTGCTGCAATGGATGCCGAAAAAGTGACAGGCCTCGGCGACGTCATTCGGCGGATGCCTGCTCTAAATCACCGAATTGCCGTCGCCGCCGGTGAAACTCCAGTGCGAGACCTCGGAATAGGGTACCAGTGCGCAATCTGCCACCCCGACATAGCAAGTGCTATGTTAGCCACTTCCGACGGGATCAGCCATGCTGTCCGTGAAAAGATCGAGAAAGAAGTTGCTCAGGATATTGGAGAAGGTGCCATCGTATACATCTTCATTCAGCCGAGGATGAGTTCCAGCAACTCTCCGGTTTCTGTCCATTTCACCCTCCAGTTTGCGAGTTCTGGAGCTCTCGTCGAAGCCAGAATGATAGAGAGTTACAATTTTATGAAAGGCGATGGCACAGTGACTGCAGAGAAATTGAAAAGTCATTGGAAGCAGCACGGTATTCGCAGACCAAGTCCACGTCCGCCCAGGTCCAAATTTGAACTTCTTTTCGCTCCGGTCCCCGACAACAGTAAACTTGCCGCCGCCGATTTCACCCATCTCGGCTTGGTCGAGCGGGATAGAGAATTGCTTGGCAGTACGGTCTTCGGAATTGCCGCCAATAAACCTGGGACGGTAGTTTATCAGTGTGACAAGGTTCTGTGTCTGGAAGTGGATGTCGAGTCACACCGCGCGTTGGAGGTGCTTCACCGCCTTGGGGAGCAGGTATATAGGGCTGGTTGGGGCACGAGTTTCGGTCTTCACACAGGCCCTTCATCTTGTCTTAATCTTTCCGCTGCTGCACTCGCCACCTTTTTCAAACGGACTGATCTTTGTTCCGTCCCGCTGAGTGATGTTTTTTGTCTCTTCTGCGACCATGCCAGCCGTTGCTACGCCGCCAAAGAAGACGGACTTCCACTCACCGCCTTCTCCCTCGAAAATGAAAGTCAGTTTGAACTCGTCGACCCCCAGGTTGTCAGAAAATACGTTCTCGGTCTTTTCGACGCCCCGACAATGGTTGAGCCCCGCGATATCAGCAGAGCGAGCTTCTGCAGCCAATATATAACTTTCCGGGAACCACATCCCTGTAAGGAGTTCAATGAAATTGGTGTTCTGATCCTCGATGCTGCTGCTAAAATGCTCGAAAGTTATGCCGAATTCCTGGAAGACGATGGAAGCGATGATAATGAAATTGCGAGCGTTAAAGATGTATTTGGCTTAATTGATAGGACATTATGAGCACGATACAAAACAGAAGCAGTAACGGAAGTTTCCAATGTGTTTGATATTTGTGTTGCCATTGTATGTTGAATTCCTTTTGTCAATCTTATTGCATGTTCGAAATTGCATAAATTTGGGCCGTAATTTTCCGACTTTTTTGAATTTTCGTTCATCTCTTTAATTGTTGATGTTGTCTAGGGAGACAGCTTTATTGAATTTCAATGACATGTCGCCATTTACGTGTACATCAGAATAAAAAGATAATTCCGGCAAATAGTTTCAATTTATATATATTACATCCAGATTTACATTAACAAAGCATGCCTTCTATAAACAAAAGGAAATTCTATATTCTCTCAATACTCCATATCTACATGATGGATCTTCCCTATAACCGCCCCCGTTTCCCCCCGTTTGCTATCACCGGTCTACCTAGTGCGGCCAAACTGAAACGAGCAATTTCTCGGGCCTTTGTCTGCTATGACCAGTTTTGCGATGAACTCCTACAATATCAGCAAAGGTGGACGGATTGGGTGTTCGACCACGGATTTGCAGAAGCCATAGAAGACATGGCTCTGGTGTTCCAGATTGAACCTTGCCTTCATGGTCCCCGAACAGGCACACTGGAAGTGCTGAGATCTTGTCGCACGAAGGTCTTCATTTATACGTCGTACCGCAGGTTGCGCCACTTTGTTGAGAACCAGTGCATTGCTCAACCTGGCGACGCCGTCCTTGCTTGCATGATCCCGCCCTACGTGAGTGACCTCTCACTGCAGGAAATGTCTCGAGCCCACAATAGTTTTTGTCCAGGCAGTCACACGAGCATTGCAGACGTGCAGTGCTTTATTGCCATCCAACTCAGCAGCCTATTTGTTGAGGAGGGTACATGTGATGTGCATGGGCGAAATGGATTAAAAACAACCTGCCGCTTCTTTCGTCGTCCCGCTGAGTGCTTCAGCCGTTACGACATAGTTGCAATAGGGTCTGTGCTCTTTCACAACGCATTGCATCAGCCAGCGAACTACAATGAGGATCTTTCTTGCTTCGATCTGCGGTACGACTATCAGGTTTTCCTCCATGAGCGCGATGCCAATGATGGTGTGGGGCATTATCCGGAAGGCACACCACTACCTAGTGTCGCCATCGTAGGTGGTGGGCTCTCTGGCCTTGTTGCTGCTGCAGAACTACTTGACGCTGGCGTCAGGGAAATAGCCCTTTTTACCCCAGTAGATGAGGTTCGGAGTTTGGGTGTATCGCCGATGTCAAACGGCGACGCTCGCCAGGTCTTGACGTCATTCGGTGTCATGCCCATCTCCGGCAACCAAGTTTGTCTGTCATACTATCTGGATAAGTTTAGAATTCCGTCCAGCCTTCGTTTTCCTTGTGCCGGCAACGATCACACAGCACTCTACTTCCGGAAAAAACGTTACGAATGGCCGGCTGGACAAGCTCCACCAGGTGAATTCCAGCGGATATCTGCAGGGTGGGAGAAACTACTATACCACGGGTGTGAACGGAACGGCAGGAGGCTGATCGCTCCGATGGATATCTTTTCCATGCTGAGAGGTCGGCGTTATGAAGAAGCCTCGGAAGCAAGGCGGGCTTGGCTCAGGGAGTTTGATAATTTCACTTTCCATGCCGCTCTGGTCGAGATCTTCAGCTGCGGTGTCGAGAGTCCTGGTGGGGCGGCATGGCAAACAACTGATTTTGCTGCTTTCGGGATGATGAGATTGGGCGGCGGCCGAGTTTCTTCCTGTTACACCCTACTGTTTTCGACAGTCCTGGACTGGATAATCAATGGGTACGAGGAGGACCAGTATATCTCTGTTGGAGGGGTTCATCTTTTGCAGGCTCTGATGCGCATTGAGATATTCAAGAGAAAAGTAGGATTCCATTTTGACCCCCTGCGTGGACTAGCCAAGGAGGGCGGGAAAGTGAAGGTATGCATGAAAGATGGCCGTTCGCGCGTTTTTGACCAGGTCATCATTGGCGGGCGAGGTGGGCCCGATGCAACTAATATCACTCCGGTTAGCCATGTGACCTGTGTCGGCTATGATATCGAAGCCCCCGCTGGAAACTCGTCTGCTACTGTTAACGCAGCACTTTTCATGATCACAAAGCAAAAATTCTGGCTTGATGACGATATCCCAGCTTTGATCTGGACGGATGGGCTCGTCCGTGAGCTCTGTTGTATTGACATCGAATCGCCATCGGGAGAGGGGCTTGTTATTTTTCATTATGAAATGAACGACTATCTATCCCGCCCGTTCCAGTCCGATGAGAAGAAGAGAAGGTGCTTGGATTTAGTCAGAGAACTTGCTGCTGTCTTTCCTGAATTGGCTTGTCATTTGGTTCCAGTCAACGAAGATTACGAAGAATATGTCTTCGACGGCCACTTGAAGGATGGTTTCAGGGCCTCTTTATGGAGGGAAAATTCTCTTAAAAAATGTCAGTACAGCCAAGATCCGCATATGTATGATTCTCCGTTAATGGAGCATGGGGCAGTTTGCCAGATTGACAGTAAGGACTGCGTAAACGGAGCTTTGTTCGAAGAGCAGGTTAAGACGGGCATCATAACGGCCTGCACCGTCATTCGCAGCACCGGCGGGACACTATCTTCACTCCATCCCCTGGATTGGAATAAAATATATTTTCCTGCTTAAGTATATTAATGTATTAGTGCGTATTAATCCCGTAAGCCTGTAAGCTGCAGTAGCGGCGCTCAACTTAGCTTTCCATGAATAATAATGTTTTTCCTTTATTTTTGATTGAATCCTGCTTAAAAAATATTCTTTGAGTGGGCTTAAAATGACATTAATCAGATTCCAAAAATTTCCATCTGTGACCATTAGCGCCTTGATCGATGACATTAAAGTCTTCACATCTCCAGAGAAATGCCTTCGTGATTGCTTGTCTCCACGTGCTTTCGCATCTTGACAGCTAATAGCGGGCCCCTTGACACACTAGCCGGCCACGCAATTCGAGATATTCCCACTAACCCCAATGAGGTCACTGCATTCGTCATTGGCAGCCGCCCCACTTGCATTCGCCACTGTGCCGTTTGGGGTCCACTAGCCGCTAATTAGGACTGCATATATTTTGGACGAGCTAAGGGGTCACTATCACCTTCGGTTTGAATTTCCTTTTCACAAGACTTTAATGTTGCCAATTGAGCAGGCTGAAAGAAAATCCGCAATCAACGGAGAAAGGTTAACAGCCAAACAAAAAAAGAATGCTTCATCATTGCATAGGGTCTACAACGACCATTACTTTCGGCGGTGGGCCTTCTACTATTTTTTTCTTAGTCTTCGGCCAGCCATTTGTTAACTTCCTATATAAATCGCTTCACCAGAAGAATGAATTATTTAGATCATGCTGTAATGCTTCAATGCTGTAAGTTCTAAATGTTTGTTTCGTTTTGCAAGAAATCTATTTTGCTAACAGCACTTCTTTTATTCTCAGGATGGAACTAGCCGGAATAAACGTTGTCGGAATGGCCCAGACCTTTGGAGAGGCCTCGCTCGTTGTCTCCGACCTATTTCGGCGGGCTAAGGTCAAGAAGAAGAAGGCCAAACGTGTGTCGCCGGGCGATTTCCTCCCTGACCAAATTGCAGAGCTTGATGATCTGAGCGTCACTCCTCTGGCTATAACTTCTCCTGGGCCTCCCGTGATGGTCAATGATCACGGAATTGCCACGAGGGGACGCTTTGTCGCTGGACCGGAATATTCAGACCTACGGGGTTAATACGCAGTTCTAAACAAACCTACGGGATTAATACGCACGTGGCTCTATAATTTCGATTCATCTCGCCGCCGGAGATGATGTCGGCTATTTTCTCGTTGGTACAATAAGTTGCGAGCCACCGTGCGATTGTTTTTAATTTTCTATATAGTACTTTAACGTCTCTCTATGGCGATTTGTAATGTTTGGAATATTATTGTCTGTTAAGGCGCCTTTGTAACAATATCAATGTAAAAGCATTATCAGTATTGTGTGAGATCTCTATAAATATCGAAATGATTTGCCTATTTTCTGAAAATTGGCGGCAGAAATAATGCTGTAATAATTTATTTCAACACAAGTAAAATACATCGTGGCGTACGCTACACAACTCCTAACAGGAGCATAGGGGCTACGCCGGAAAACATAGAAATCCTACCAAACTTATAGTTAAAGGTGGCCTGCAGGGGACCTCAAGTCGCCGAGGTTTCTTTCTTCAGATTTACTATAGCAGGCTTCATATCACCCTCTTCACGTTTCTGGTTGGGTCCCGAGAGCCGCAGGGTGAGGTCTGGCTCCGGTGACGGTACCGCCGGTCGTGGCATCACGCCAGCATTTTTGGTGAACTGTGTGATGCCGCAAGCAATGACGTCATAGGAGCGGTTTCCAGTGCCTTGCCGCACGAAGAAGGTGCAGGCTACCTCCCTGCCGTACACATTTGTCACTTTTAACTCCAGCAGGTGAATGAACAAGGTACTTGCAAAAATGGCGATAAAACCTTCCAGATCAGGTTCTTCCACGCGGCGGTGCGGCCAAGCAATGTTGTGAGCACGGACCATCTCCTGGAGGGCGAGGTCGCTACGATAGGGTTGCATCGTGGTCGCCAGCACGGCCTCTAATCCAAACGTGATGGATTTTTCCTCCAGTACTTTCTGCATCTTCTCGCGAGATAGATAGACAAATACATGTCGGTCGTTTTCTCTGGCCAAATCCGGTTGATCGACAAGCATGGGGGGATGATAACATACTTTGTTTTTTAGAAGATGGGCCAGTTGTTTAAGTATGACCACCGGCGGACGGTTTTCCTCCAAATCAAGCACGCCTTGGGCCCACCTTTTCTGGAAATCCATGAGAGTTTTGCTATAGACTTGGCTATAGATTAAAAATGCAAATTGGATCTCATTGAACAAGTTAAGCTGGTTCCAGGCTTTTGTGAGATCTCGTGGTTGAAAGCGTTGAAGGAATAGTAATCGAGGAGGCATTGTGATGTGAGGTTGGGGATAACTGTGGAATAACGGCAAGTTCAGTGCCATTTAAAGTACGCCGCCGGCAAGTGGCATCAATCAGCCACAGTTTCCGGTCGGGAAAGCCAGAGGCAATCTGGCAATAATCACCATCGCATCAAAATCGATGCTCGGACATGGCGGCCTTAAAACCTGGATCAAGCGAAAAATAATGCCTGCTTGATTGGTCACGAGGTCATAGTAGTGGGCTAGCATTTTTGTCTTTTTTGTTTGGCTTTAGTGAAAGTGTATCTAAAAGATACCTGAAATGGGGAGGGGTGGGGTAGAGCTTAAAGTTTGCCGAATATTGGGTTTCGTGAAAGCTGCACGGGCAACTTGTTGATGGTTGCACTCTCGATGCTATTTATAATTAAGATGTAATTATTGCCGCTACGTGTAGTTATTGCCGATAATATCATAAATTCTATTGATGTATGTGGTATATTTTGAAATTGCATATGTCTGCTCATACAAATAATTTATTTCAATTACGCAATTACTCTTATGCCAATAAAATGTGGATTATATAGCAAGTGTAATCTTAAATACAATTTGGACCTATACGACTTAATATTGCCACGCCAGGCAACCAGTCCATTCGGATCTTGCTATAAGTGCCATACTGATACAAGTTTTAGATTTGAAGCCCATCAATCGTTTTAGAGCCCAAAAATCAAAATGGGCCGAAATAGCATTTATCTAAAAGAAGGAATCGTGGCTAGTTAAGTGCTTTGAATGAGATCCCATGGAAAAGCGACACCTGTGTGGTGCAGACAGGCCTAACGTGGTGCACAGGTTGAAAAAGTAGTGCCTTTTCGCAGCATAAATAAAGGTAGGCGCGTGCGACCATAATTAAAGGAAAAAGAAAGATGCTATTGACGATGTGACACCATTATTGGACAGCAGAACCTATTCCCACTCGTGCTTTTGCAAAGATGCAAAACCCTTAAAGGCCATTTTAAGTACAGACACGTGCCGGTCTATAATTATTTTACAAATGTGAGACGTGGAACATCGATAGTCGTATAATTTATGAATATTGGGTTTTGCAGCTATACCTAACTGATATTCAACTCATATAAGCAAAAGCATCTATAAAGGGAATGGTGCTTCCAGTTCTGGGTGCACGCCACTATTGTTTCCTACTTTGCTAACATGGCGGAATTTGACCTATGTGCTCTCTTTTCCAGTCTTAAGGTAGGCGACGTATCGTCCAGCGATGAGCTAAAGAAACACATCCAGAGCGCCTCAAAGGAGCGGACCCCCCTGACGGAGCCGGGTGAGGGCCAGTCGATGGATGTTGACGAAGAGGGCGGTCGCCAAGACCCTGGGATACTGTACCTCTACGTCGATTGCCCGACGATGATGCGATGCTTTTATGGAGGGTCTTTGCCCTACAATTCCACGCACGGCGCGCTCATCACCAATCTTCCACCATACCAGAAAGATGTAAGTCTCGGTGAGGTGTGCAGGGGGCTTAGGCAGGCATCAGGATTCTTTGGATACGAGGATGTTATCCGGAGCGCCTACTTCGCCGCACTTTCTGTCCCCGGGTACTTCGTCAAGCTGGATGGGCAGATGGAACTAACTTCAACAAAGGGAAAGTCTCTGACCTTCGACCTTTATGCCAGCAACCAGCTCAGGCTCGAACCTGGTGCGTTGGTGAGGCATGGCGAATGCAAATTTGGAATGGAGTGATGGCAGTAGCTGTTCTGACGGTGCCCAGAGGCTGGAGGTGGTACCTGTTTCACGCTAGAAATATAAATGTAATAAACTCATGGATCTGGTTGATGTAACCTGCGCCATGGATGCACTTGTTCTTTTTTGGTTCCGATGGATGGGTTGTTTGCTTGAAATGAAACCTGCCTGTTCGAAATTTGGTTATCACTTTTTCCATTTATGTTTTTAATTATTTGTGTATTAAAGAAAATAGTTCACATAGCCGCAATATATGACCGAAGCTGGCCCGCAATGCCGCAATAGATGATTAATTTGTCAAACTTAGCTATCAATATCTCGATAGAAGTGCCCACATGTTTAAACTAGGCAAACTCGTTCTCCTTGAAAACTGATAATAAAGACAAGAAAATTAGCCCACTCTAAAAAGTCACATAGCAAATTCAACATAAAGAAACCAGAAGTCAGAGGAAAGACTTTTAATCCTTGATTATTTGAACGAAATAGCCGCAATACGCCAAAGTGTCGCCTTCATGATTGTTCAATAATTTCTGTAGCAAATGGAAAACGTTTTACAAACAATGTGGCCTTGGAGTAATAATCGGAAGAAAAGTTCATAAGTCAGATAATTTGCGTTGCTGACACTAGTGACCAAGCACCTTTAAATACCTCTGCTTCCCATGCATTTTTCCAAGTTAACCTAAAGTGGCAGTTGAATGGCTCGTTATTTCGGTGGTAGCTCTCAACGGCTTCATGTCGATGATTTTCGTTTGATCAAGGAGCCCACTCGACTGAAGGCTCAGCTTGTTAATGTGGTGGAAACCTACAAGGCTGCACAAACAGAGACGTTAAAGTACTATATACCATCTGCAACTGAGCGTGTGGCTCATATGGAGGCAGTCCATGTCAACAATGCAGAAATGGGGCTGCATCCGGCCGGGTTCAAGTATCCTCTGTCCTTCGTCTTTACCTCCCTGGCCGTGGCTAAAGCCTGCAAGGAGAACAAGCATCTCGTGTGCGAGGAGCATTTGGAGGGAGATCTGATATCGTGCGTCGTTCCTCCCTATCAGACAAATGTCTCACTCGCTGCTTTAAGGGAGATCCACAATTCCATTTCGGGAGGAGGGTACCGGAATCCAACAGACATGGATTATTTTGTGGCGATCTTGCCAGATGAAAATTTCGACTATCAGAGCTGTGAAATTGTCACCAAAAATGGCGGCGAAGGCCTTTGCAAGATTTATAGCAGACAACTGGAGGGGCCCTTAGCTTATGAGGCCATACTGGCAATTGGCAAGGTCCTGTTGGAATAGGCAGTGCACCGCTGATCCAACGGGAGTTTCGATTATATTTCGTATTATCTTACATGACTTAAGATCATGCATGTTTCGCTTGTTCTCCCGTGTGTCGGTTACGTTATTGTGTTAAAATAACGGGATGATGATATCAAGTGCTATTGTAAAATATGTTATATTTTGAATATCTATAATATAAGCGCTGTGTGCGCTCGATGGGTAGTTAAATGATCATGATATATATTTTTGGGTAATCAATCGCATTGCAGTGCCGTGTGCTTATTGAAGTAATATAGTGTTAAAATTATTTATTTAATATCTGATAACATATCAAAGGGTACAACGTGATAACAAAGACGGTGGATACAGCGTTTATTGGGATATCCGCTGGCCAGTTATACGTAAATAATACAGACAGAGTTTGAGAGAGCACGCAGATTGTAGCCAAGTTGAGTGACTTGCCGGTAGCACCGAAGCTAAGCTCAGGTGTTCCAAATTGACTGGCGTCGAGGTGACGAGCACGACGACCTTGCCGGACAATGCGGTCGCAGGGGGCTCAAGGCGGGTGGCTTGTAACGGACCTTGTGCTTCTTGTTGTAGCTTTCGTTGAGCATAACCATTGGGAAGGTTGCTGAACAACGGTAGCGCACCTTTTTCAAGCGAGGGTGGCAGAAGAACATATTTGCCCGTCGGCAGACGGCGGTGAGCATGACAGCTGCTAAGGGAGTTACTGGAATCGCGTGAGCGGTGAGCATGCCGTCCTGACTATCGGCGCCCAATCAACAGGACATCCTCAACATGTTTTCCAATTCCTTGAAACCTATCTTTATAGCATTGATCTCCAACCGATCTCGATTGAGGCCAAATTTAATATTCAAAAGAGAGTTTAGTGGAAATGGAATATAATCCCGTGGCGGAAGAAGAGCCTTCAAAAATGGCAGTCCACTAGGACAGTCAATAATATCCAAAAAGCATTGAAATTGGGTTGGGCACGAGAGGCTGACGCGGATGCCACTCGATTGCTAATGGAGTGGTTCCTTTTCTAGCATATCGAATCCATCGCTTCACTATATCCTTACCTGATTGGCTGAGCTGCGAGACCACCAATAACTTCCACTAATATCGAAAGTGTGGCTGCTTTGATTATGATGCTTTGTGAGAGGTTCTCTCCCCAATAAAGTCAAGTTGACAGATTCGGATACGCCCGGTTGAGATTTTATTTCATTTTTTATCTATTTCGCATCTCGAAAAGTTCACAGAAATCAACAAGGAGGAGGCCAGGTGTTTAAATAGGTTCCAGCTGCTCTAAAGTGATCAGAAGAGAATTTACAGCTGGAGGCACAAAGCACTAATCCTGCTAAAGCATGAGCATGGCAGATGAGTTGGAGCGTCAATTGGAAGGCATTTCTCTCGTTACAGTCCTGGGTCCGGATGTGAGGGCCGAGCTTGAGGCGGCGCTACGGGACTACCGCGATGATCTCGACTTCTGGAAAAGCAACGGTTACGCGGTGGCGGATCTCGATCAATCTGTGACGGTCGACAAGCTTCTTTTTATGTATATGGATGAACCAATAGCAGACTTGTGTGTAAAGAATCGCATCCTCGTTTGCAACAGCAATTCAGTCGCGAAAATTACTTCGCTTCCACCATACCTGCCTGGGGTTACAAGGGCCGAGGCGTTTGAGAAACTTAACTCCATTGTTTGTGGAGGTCCTGCATCTGGATCTCTTCAATCTGCTTGTTGCGACTATTTCGTGGCGTTCCTCCCCAGCAATTGTTTTGAGAAGACCGGTGAGATATCGGTGCGCACAGTGGACGGCGAGTGTGGCCCCTTCGATGTCTTTACCCGGCAGCGTCAGCCAGAGGATCAGAGCGATATGTTTTTTAAGTATGAAGAGATTGTATGTGCTGGAAAGAGTCTATTTTTTTGAAACTAGTGTGTTTTATCTGTGTAACATGTTATGGAGTCTGATCGTATGATGTAATAGCTAAATTTGGTATTAATAATGATTGATCGTTATATAAGAATTGTTATTAACATAATTAAGTTTAGAGTAAAGCAAGAGGGAAATAAATTAAAACACTTTATTCAGTTACAAACAATTATGAAAATACAAACATAATACAAACATAATACAAACGTCGCAGGAGAAAGATGACACCGTAGGATATTTATGAGCCAAGGATAGACTTGCCAGAAGGCGAGATCGTCCTCATAGCTTAGTCGCCTTGGGCGGGCCCTAACTGGTGGGCTCCATCTTGAGAAAAAACAGCTCCTTAGTCAGGAAGGTGGCTTCCAGAACAGCGCGACCAACCTTATAGATATCGTCGGCATACTCCGGCAGGATCTCACCGAGAACCGGTGTCGCAATATCTTCGGTGACTTCACCATACTGGACGATGAC